>NZ_JBFOCS010000032.1:0-78449 GCF_040907905.1 Aeromonas sp. s13
CCAGACCGGCAGCCAGAATGTCGCCGGAGACCTCTCCGGCGACGATACCGATACGAACCGGATCAGGCACGGATGATCCCGCGCTCGTTATCTTTGAGGAAGTCCACATAGAGCTGGACGGCCGGTTCGGCTTGCGCCATCTCGATCAGCACCGGCAGCACCTCTTCGATGGTCTTGCCGGAACGGAAGATCTCTTTGTAGGCACGCTTGACGGCAGAGATGGCCTCGGCGCTGAAACCGCGGCGACGCAGACCTTCAGAGTTGACCCCGAACGGCTTGGCGTAGTTGCCGGCGGCCATTACGTAAGGCGGCACGTCCTTGTTCAGGGCGGCGCAGCCACCGACGAAGGCGTGGGAGCCGACGCGGCCAAACTGGTGAATGGCGGAGAGACCACCAAAGATCACGAAGTCACCGATCACCACGTGGCCCGCCAGGGTCGCGTTGTTGGCGAAGATGCAGTTGTCACCGATGATGCAGTCATGGGCAACGTGAACGTTGACCATGAACAGGTTACCGCTGCCCACTTTGGTCAGGCTCTGATCCTGAATGGTGCCACGGTGGAAGGTGCAGTTCTCGCGAATGACGTTGTTGTCGCCAATCTCGAGGAAGGTGCGCTCACCGGCATACTTCTTGTCCTGGCAATCCTCACCGATGGAGGTGTGCTGGAAGATCTTGTTGCCGCAACCAATCTTGGTCGGGCCCTTGATCACCACATGGGAACCTACCCAGGTGTTGTCACCGATTTCCACCTCGGCGCCGATGACAGAAAAGGGGCCGATTTCAACCCCTTTACCGATCACGGCAGACTCATGGACGATGGCAGTATCGTGAATGATGGCAGTCTGGTCGATCACGTGTGTTAAACCTCGCGTTTGGCGCACATCAGCTCGGCGGTACAGACCACTTCACCGTCGACGGTGGCGACACCGGTGAACTTGGCAATACCGCGACGCTCTTTCAGGAACTCCACGTCCAGCACCAGTTGGTCACCGGGGCCGACCGGGCGCTTGAAGCGAGCGTTGTCGATTGAGGCAAAATAATAGAGTTCGTTGGGAGACGGCTTGCCCACCATGGTAAAGGCCAGGATACCGGTGGCCTGTGCCATCGCTTCCAGGATCAGTACGCCCGGGAACACCGGCTTGGCCGGGAAGTGCCCCTGGAAGATCGGCTCGTTGAACGAGACGTTCTTGATGGCGCGCAGGGTTTTGCGCTCATCGCTGATCTCGTAGTCGTCTACACGATCCACCATCAGGAAAGGATAACGGTGGGGCAGCAGATCCATGATTTCCTGGATACCCAGGCTCTTCTTTTCAGTAGTCAAAACAGTACCCTATACCAATCGTGATTATTCTTGATCCAGCTTCTTCTCAAGCTTGCTTAACCGCTTGTGCATCTCTTCGATACGCATCACCCGGGCGGCGGTCTTGCGCCACTCTTTATTGGTTTGCAGAGGGATGCCGGAAGAGTAGACACCGGGCTCGGTAATGGGTCGCATCACCATGGCCATACCGGTAACGGTCGCCTGGTCGCAGATCTCCATATGCCCGTTAAAGACGGAAGCGCCGCCAATGATACAGTATTTGCCGACCTTGAGACTACCTGCCATCACGGTGGAGCCCGCCACGGCGGTGCCATAGCCGATCTCGACGTTGTGGGCGATCTGGCACTGGTTGTCGATGATGACGTTGTCAGCGATGCGGGTATCTTCCAGCGCACCGCGATCAATGGTGGTACAGGCACCGATCTCGACCCGGTTGCCAATAGTCACACCGCCGAGCTGGGGGATCTTGATCCACTCGCCACGCTCGTTGGCATAACCGAAACCATCGGCGCCGATCACTGTGCCGGATTGAACCAGACAGTCGGTACCCATGGTCACATTGTGATAGAGGGTGACGTTGGCCCACAGCCGGGAGCGGGCTCCCAGCCGGGTATTTTTGCCAACAAAACAGCCCGGGCCAATGCGTACATCGTCACCCAGCACGACGCCGGATTCGATCACTGCATTGGCGCCGATAGCCACTCTCTCGCCCAGTTGCACGTCAGCCGCGATAACGGCGCTCGGATGGATATCCGTGGCCGGCTGCGGGGTAGTGTCCAGCAGTTGGGCTACCCGGGCAAAGCCCACATAGGGGTCTTTGAGCACCAGGGCATTGGTGGGACAAAATGGCAGATCCGCTTCTGTAATGAGCACGGCGGTCGCCTTGCTCTGCTCCAGATAGTGCCGGTACTTTTTGTTGGACAGGAAGGTGATATCCCCCTCCCCGGCCTTTTCCAGTGTCGCTACCTTGCGGATTTCCAGGGTTCCGTCGCCATGGACCTGGGCCCCCAGTTGCTGGGCCAGCTGTGCGAGAGTGAATGCCATCAATTAGTTGCTCTTGCTTACCTGAGAAATAACCTGGCCGGAGATGTCCAGCTTGCTGGCGGCATACGGGGCGGCATTGCGCTCCAGCACCAGATCGTAACCATTGCTCTTGGCGATGGAATCGATGGCAGCCTGCACCTTGGTCAGGATCTTGTTGCGCTCTTCGGACTGACGGCGACCATTGTCCTGCTCAAAGGCTTGACGCTTCTGGTTGAACTCCATCTGCAGCTTGGCCAGCTTCTCCTGGTTCTGCTTCTTCTGCTCGGCGCTCATGAAGGCTTCATCCTTGCGGAACTTCTCGACCAGCTTCTGGCCTTCCTGTTCCAACTTCTGCAGCTCACGCATGCGCGGCTCGAATTCACCTTTCAGCTTGGCTGCAACGGCTTCACGCTGGGGCAGCTTTTGGAAGACTTCGCCCATGTCGACCACGGCGATCTTGGTCTCAGCGAAGGCAGAACCCATGCCGGCAGCCATCAGTGCAAAGCTCAAACCAGCTACTTTCAACGCTTTATTCACACTTACTCCTTGTTCCCTCATGGCGAGGGCTACCTGATTTACCCGATTATGCAAGCGGCGTTAGGACCGTCTTGTTACCTGGTGAGGCACGCATACCGCGCGTCCCATCATTGAAGACCCCCACCGCATGGGTGGGGGCGAAACTCTGCTTAGAAAGTACGACCGATGTTGAAGGAGAAGAACTCGGTACGATCCCCTTCGTATTTCTTGATCGGCTTGGCCAGGGCGAACACCAGCGGGCCCATCGGCGAGAGCCACTGCAGGGAGACACCGGCAGAGACCCGGATATTGCCCGGGCTGGAGTAGTCCTGGCTCAGATAGTTGCAATCAGAACCGGCGGCGCAAGGATATGCTCCGTTGGCAAAATCAGTGCTCCAGACGGTACCTGCGTCCATAAAAACGGTGGAACGGATCTGCGGACGATAGGTCTCGGAGACGAACGGGGTCGGGAAGACCAGCTCCAGTGTTGCAACGGCCAGAGCGTTACCGCCCACCGAGGTGTCGGAACCTTCATAACTGCCGGTCTCACAAGGTTGACTGCCAGTACAAGTGCCAACCCCCGGTTTGTTGTAGGTCTTGTAAATCGCCTTGGGACCAATGGTGTTGCTCTTGAAGCCACGTACCGTATCGAAACCGCCGGCATAGTAGTTCTCGAAGAACGGCAGCATGGGGTCATCGCCATAACCGTTACCGTAGGAGACGCGCCCCTTGCCGATCATCACCCAGTTATGATCCGCATCGAGCGGGAAGTAGTGGGCATCTTCGGCAGAGAGCTTGTAGTACTGCAGTTCCATCCCCGGCACGGTCACCTTGGCGTTGACACGCTGGCGGTCACCGGCGGTCGGGAACATCCCCTTGTTCAGGGTGGAGCGGGTCCAACCAGCGGTCACATCGATGGTCACGAAGTCGAGATTGGAACCATCCTGTGAGTAGATATTCCAGAACTGATCCATCTGTACCGACTGACGGTTATCGTTCCACTGATCCCAGCAGTAATCAGGATTGCTCTGATTTTCACTCACACACTGAGCATAATTTTGCGCATTAAAGGAAGGGCGGCTCAGCTTGGTGCTCTCGATACCGGTACTGAAGTCTAGACGATTGAACTCGTTGACCGGGAAGCCGCTGGAGAGACGGAAACCGATGGTTTCGTTCTCGTAATCAACGATATCGGCATCATCGGCGCGGAACTGGTTATAGTAAACCCGACCACCCAGGCTGACACCATCCACGGTGAAGTAGGGGTCGTTGTAGCTCAGGTCAACGTTCTTGGAATAGTCGTTGGTGCTGGCGTTGATGGAGACCTTTTTACCGGTGCCCATAAAGTTGTCCTGGGAGATCCCCGCCTGCAGGCTCAGACCTGACTCAGTGCCGTAACCGATACCGGCGTTGATGGAGCCTGCTGGCTGCTCCTTGACCTTGAAGTCGAGATCGACCAGGTCATCGTTGCCAGGCACCCGCTTGGTGTCCACTTCGACGCTCTCGAAGTAGCCAAGGCGGTTGAGACGGCTCTTGGACTGCTCGATATTGTCGGAAGAGAGCCAGGTGCCTTCCATCTGGCGCATCTCGCGACGCAGCACCTGATCTTCGGTGGTGGCATTACCGCTGAAGTTGATATTGCGCACATAGACACGGGGGCCCGGCTCAACGTTGACGATCAGCTCCACTTCCTTGGTTTTGTCATTGATCTGCGGGAAGGTGACCACTTTCGGATAGGCGTAGCCGTAGCGGCCGAGGAACTTGGAGAGCACCTCTTCGGTATGAGTCACCTGGCTGGCGGAGTAGGTGCTGCCGATGGCGATCGGGATCAATCCCTTCATCTCACCACCGCGATCGATCAGGTCACCCTTGAGCTGGACACCGGAGACCTTGTACTGATCCCCTTCCTTGATGTTGAGGGTAACGTAGACGCCCTTCTTGTCGGGGGTCATGGAGACCTGGGTAGACTCCTGCTGGAAGCGGATATAACCGCGATCCATGTAGTAGGAGCGCAGGGTCTCGATATCACCGGCCAGTTTCTGCTTCTGATAGCGCTGGTCGGCGGTAAAGTTCCACCAGGGCACTTCGTCGCGCAAAGAGAGCTGGGCAATCAGCTTCTCTTCAGGGAAGACGCTATTGCCGACGATGTTGATCTGCTGGATCTTGGCCGCTTCCCCTTCCACGAAGGTGAACTTGAGGTCGACCCGGTTACGCGGCAACGGGGTGACGATGGCCTTGACCTTGGCGGAGTATTTACCCACGCCATAGTAGAAATCTTCCAGTCCCTTCTCGAGGGAGGTGAGCACGGTGCGATCCAGCGGATCGCCCACACGGATACCGGAGGACTCCAGACTCTGGGTCAGTTGCTCCTCTTTGATATCCTTGTTGCCGGCAAACTCGATGCTGGAGATGGTCGGACGCTCCTTGACCATCACCTGCAGCACCTGGCCGTCACGGTAAACCTTCACATCCTCGAAGTTACCCGAGGCATAGAGCTTTTTGATGGCGCTGGCCAGAGCCACGGAATCGACGGTATCACCGACCCGGATCGGCAGGTTCAACAGTGCGGCACCCAGGGTCACCCGTTGCAGACCTTCGACCTGGATATCTTGCACCACAAAAGAGGCAGGGGCCGCCTGGGCCAGGAAACTGGCACCCAGCAGGCAACTCAACACCAATGCTTTTTTAACAGCCATTTTGTTCTTATGTGTCCTTGTTGATGCTCTGGCCTCAGAGGCGAGCGAAATCGTTAAACAGCGCAATGCCCATCAATAACATCAGAATGGCGGCGCCGATCCTGAAACCCACTTCCTGTATTTTCTCTGATACCGGCTTGCCGGTGACCGCTTCGATCAGGAAATAGACCAGATGGCCACCATCGAGCACCGGCAGGGGGAACAGATTGATAATCCCCAGGTTGACGCTGATCAGCGCCAGAAAACTCAAGAAATAGACCAGACCATAGTCGGCACTGCTGCCGGCGCCCTTGGCAATGGAGATGGGGCCGCTCAGGTTGTCCAGTGACACGATGCCACCGATCAACTTGCCAATCATGTCAAAGGTGAGCGTGATCAGGCTCCAGGTCTTGTCCGCGCCATGCCACAGCGCCTGCAAAGGCCCATACTGTAACAGAATTCGATATTCATCCGGTAATGGAACCAGTTGCGGCGAGAGACCGACGAATCCTACCAGCTTGCCCTGCACCTTGCGGCTATCCGGGGTCAGAGTCACGTTGAGATCACTGTTGTTGCGCTCAACCACCACTTGCAGGGGTTCACCCGGTGCCTGCTGCACAAGTTCGACAAACTGGGCCCACGCGGTAATAGGCTGATCGCCGACCTGTTTGATGCGGTCACCGACCTGCAGCCCCGCCTTTTCACTGGCACTCTTGGGCACCACGGCAGCCACGACGGGCAGCACTTTGCCACTAAGGGGGACGATCCCCAAGCTGCCGATGGGCGACTCTTTATCCGGATCGAAGGTCCAGCCGGTCAGCGACAAGGTTTTATCGGTGGCATAGCTGGTATTGGGTGCCTGCACTTTCAGGGTGACTGCATCATCACCCAGATGGCTGATAAGGGCGTAAGTGACGCTCTCCCAGTCACCGGTCTGCTCATCGCCGACCCCGACAATCTCCATCCCCGGCAGCACACCCGCCTCGGCAACGATGGATGCCGGACGCACTTCACCGATCACCGGCTTGACGCTCGGCACCCCGATAATAAACATCAGCCAGAGGGCAAACAGGGCAAAGACGAAGTTGGCCATGGGACCTGCGGCGACAATCGCCATCCGCGCCCAGACACTCTTGTGGTTGAAGGCATACTGCTCGTCACCGGGCTTGAGTTCATCGACCCGGCCATCGAGCATCTTGACGTAACCACCGAGCGGGATCAGCGCCAGCACATATTCGGTGCCATCTTTACCCATCCGGCGCCAGATCGCCTTGCCAAAACCTATAGAGAAGCGCTCAACCTTGACGCCACAACGACGGGCCACCCAGAAGTGACCAAACTCGTGCACCGCGACCAGCAGGCCCAGCGCAACAACAAAGGCACCGATATTCCACAACACACCGCCCATCAGCCAAGCTCCTCAATCAAAGTGTGAGCCCGGGCTCTTGCCGCACCGTCCAGGGCAAACAGATCATCGAGCGAACCGACGGCACTGCTCTCCAGTGCCAGCATCACAGCCTCGTTGATCCGGGCAATATCCATAAAACCGATGCGCCCAGCCAGGAAGGCGGCAACCGCCTCCTCGTTGGCCGCATTGAGCGCAGTGGTCGCCGCTTGTCCCTTCTGGCAGGCATTGATGGCCAACGCCAGACAGGGGTAGCGATCGTAATCAGGCCGGATAAAGCTGAACTCTCCGACACTGAAGAAATCCAAAGGTTCCACACCGGAAGGGATGCGATTGGGATAAGCCAGCGCATGGGCGATGGGGGTACACATATCCGGATTGCCAAGCTGGGCCAGCACGGAGCCATCCTTGTACTGCACCATGGAGTGGATCACCGACTGCGGGTGGATCACCACCTGGATCTGCTCGGGCGCCGCATTGAACAACCAGCGCGCCTCGATGTACTCCAGCCCCTTGTTGATCATGGTGGCGGAGTCGACCGAAATCTTGGCCCCCATCGACCAGTTGGGATGCGCGATGGCCTGCGCCGGTGTCACCTTGGCCAGCTCGCCGATCTCGGTGTAACGGAACGGGCCGCCAGAACCGGTCAGCAAAATCTTGCTGATCCCCGCCGCCGCCAGATCGCAAAAACCGGGCTGGCGCTGCACGGCAGTCGGCAGACACTGGAAGATGGCATTGTGTTCGCTGTCGATGGGCAGCAGCTCGGCGCCATGCTCGCGCACGGCTTCCATGAAGAAAGCACCGGACATCACCAGCGCCTCCTTGTTGGCCAGCAAAATACGCTTGCCGGCACGTACCGCGGCCATGGTCGGGGCCAGACCGGCCGCCCCCACAATGGCGGCCATCACGCTATGGGCATCGGGGTGAGCGGCCACATCGCAGAGGGCTGCTGCACCAGACATGACCCGGGTCGCACTGCCGTGCGCTTTCAGACGGGCAGCCAGTTCACGGGCGGCATCCTCATCGACCATCACGGCAAAACGGGGGGAGAATTCGAGGCAGTCCCGCAACATGGCATCCACGTTGTGGGCGGCGGTCAACGCCAACACTTGCCAACTGCCCGGGTTATGGCGCAGCACTTTCAAGGTACTCTGACCAATGGAGCCAGAGGCCCCCAGAATAACCAGTGACTTGTGCATCAAAACTCCTGACTGAGTAGCAGATAACTGAGCAGAAACACCGGCAGAGCGGCGGTCAGGCTGTCGATCCGGTCGAGAATACCGCCATGACCCGGCAGCAGGGTGCCAGAGTCCTTGATGCCCGCTTCGCGCTTGAACATGCTTTCGGTCAGATCGCCGAGTACGGAGGCCAGCACCGCCAGCAGAGAGCAAAACAGCACGGTGATCATCTTGGCAGGAACAAATCCCATCGACCAGGTAACGCCGATGGCCAGCAGGCTGGCGGTAAAGAGGCCGCCACACATTCCTTCGATGGTTTTGCCCGGACTCACAGCCGGTGCCAGCTTGTGCTTACCGAACGCCTTGCCGAAAAAATACGCGCCAGAATCTGCCGCCCAGACCAGTCCCATCACGAACAACAGGATCCAGGCGCCCATCATGGGGTCATGGTAAAAGTTGTAACCACGGATGGCGACCAGCGACCAGAAGAAGGGAACCAGAGTCACCAGACCAAACAGCGACTTGAGCCAGATAGACTCTTTCCACAGCTTGGCGCTCTGGGGATAACGCAGCACCAGCAGCAGACCCAGCAGCCACCAGCTTACCGCTGTCCAGAGCACGCCCATCACGAGGGGGTGCAGGTGGGGCGTCCAGAGTTGCTCCACCGGCAGCCAAAAGAGGCTGGCACCGAGCAACAGACAAAATACGATGGGCAACCATTGCTGCGGAGCAGCAGAGACAAACCCACTCCATTCGCGACTGGCCAACAAAAACACCAGCGCTGCCAACAGGGCAAAAAATTTCAATGGCAGAAAGAAGAGCGCCCCCAACACCAGGGGGATCAACATCAAAGCAGTAATAATTCGTTGTTTTAGCAAAAGAAACCTCTCTCTTGGGAGCGGGGTTTAGCCGGTCTGCTGCTCGGCGATCAATTCCCGTATCTGTTCACCCGTGCAACCGAAGCGACGCTCGCGGGCAACGAAAGAGGCGACCGCCTCACTGAACTCGGCCTCGTTGAAGTCGGGCCACAATACCGGGGTAAAATAGAGCTCGGCATAGGCGAGCTGCCATAACACAAAGTTGCTGATGCGATGATCGCCACCGGTGCGGATCAACAGGTCCACGGGTGGCAGATCGGCCATGCAAACCTCGCGGGTCAACATGGATTCATCAATGTCGTCAGCGGCCAGTTCACCGGCCGCCACTGCTTTAGCCAGCTTGCGGGCCGCCTGGGCGATATCCCACTGGCCGCCATAGTTGGCCGCAATGTTCAGGGTCAACCCCTTGTTATTGGCGGTCAAGGCTTCCGCCTTGGCGATTTTGGCCTGCAACCGCTCACTAAAGCGAGCAGTATCGCCAATCACCTTGAGCCGGATCCCGTTGTTGTGCAGTTTCTGCACCTCACGACCCAGCACTGTGATGAACAGTTCCATCAAGGCACTGACCTCCCCTTCCGGGCGGCGCCAGTTCTCGCTGGAGAATGCAAACAGGGTCAATGCCTCGATCTTGGCACGCGCAGCAAAGGTAACGGCCTCGCGCACTGACTTGACGCCCGCCTTGTGGCCATAAACCCGCATCTTGCCTCGGTTCTGGGCCCAGCGACCGTTACCATCCATGATGATGGCGACGTGACGGGGTAAAGACGAGTTGGCACAATCACCCAACGCAGCCAAAAGCGACATGTAATTCTCCCACAAAGACAAAAGCGCCGTGCAGGGGCACTACACGGCGCTCGTAATATACCTTTCAGACGGTTAGATTTCCATTAGCTCCTTCTCCTTTACGGCAAGGGCCTCATCGACCAGCTTGATGTAGGAGTCGGTCAGCTTCTGGATCTCTTCCTGGGCGCGACGGTCGTCGTCTTCGGAGATCTCTTTGTCCTTCAGCAGCGCTTTTAGATCAGCGTTGGCGTCACGACGGATGTTGCGCACGGCAACACGGGCGTTTTCCGCTTCGGCACGGACGATCTTGGTCAAGTCGCGACGGCGCTCTTCGGTCAACGGCGGCAGCGGCACGCGCAGGGTCTGGCCATTGCTGGACGGGTTCAGGCCCAGATCGGAGGTCAGAATCGCCTTCTCTACCGCCTGGATCATGGAGCGGTCAAAAATGGAGATGGAGAGGGTGCGAGCATCTTCTGCCACGACGTTGGCCAACTGTTTCAGCGGAGTGGCAGCACCGTAATACTCAACCTGGATGCCGTCGAGCAGGCTCGGGTGAGCGCGGCCGGTACGGATCTTGGACATTTGGGTCTTGAGCGCTTCTACGCTCTTGCCCATACGGTCCTTGGCGTCGTTTTTAATCTCGTTGATCACAGTGGTTTTCCTTTTGGCGAACGAGCCGCTACACGGCCCGTGTCTATCTTATTTACTGACGTGATGGATAGGATAAGAGCGCCAGATGGCTCACTTTTATCTTATTTACCAACGTGGTGGATCAGAGTGCCTTCCGGTTCACCCATGACAACCCGGCGCAGAGCACCCGGTTTGTTCATGTTGAACACGCGGATCGGCAGATCATGGTCACGTGCCAGGGTAAAGGCAGCAAGATCCATCACCTTGAGCTCTTTTTCAAGAACTTCATCATAACTCAGTTCATGATACAGCACGGCATCCGGATTCTTGACCGGATCTTCGTTGTATACACCATCAACCTTGGTGGCTTTGAGCACCACGTCAGCTTCGATCTCGATCCCGCGCAGGCAAGCCGCAGAATCGGTAGTGAAGAAGGGGTTGCCGGTACCGGCAGAGAAGATAACGACTTTGCCAGCACGCAGCTGGCTGATTGCCTCGGCCCAGCTGTAGGAGTCGCAGACGCCCTGCAGGGAGATGGCAGACATCAGACGGGCATTCACATAAGCACGATGCAGGGCATCACGCATGGCCAGACCGTTCATCACGGTTGCCAGCATACCCATGTGGTCGCCCACCACGCGGTTCATGCCCGCTTTGGCAAGACCGGCACCACGGAACAGGTTGCCGCCACCGATGACCAGACCGACCTGAACACCCAACTCAACCAGTTCTTTGATCTCTTGGGCCATCCGCTCCAGCACCGCCGGATCAATGCCGAAACCCTCGGATCCTTGCAGGGCTTCACCACTCAACTTCAGAAGAACACGTCTGTATGCAGGTTTGGGATTGGTACTCATGTCACTGATTCCTGGTCATATAAAGACCGCGACATAAGTCGCGGTCTGGGGAAACGGAAAAACCGGTTCGATTAGGCCTTTTGAGCGGCCGCGATTTGGGCTGCAACTTCAGCAGCGAAATCGGTCTCTTGCTTCTCGATGCCTTCGCCCACTTCGAAACGGGTGAAGGAGACAACGTCAGCGCCTTCTTTCTTCAGCAGCTCGGCAACGGTCATGGAAGGATCTTTCACGAACGGTTGACCAGTCAGGGAAACCTCACCGGTGAACTTCTTCATGCGGCCTTCAACCATCTTCTCGGCGATCTCTTTCGGCTTGCCGGAGTTGATGGCGATGTCGATCTGGATTTCGCGCTCTTTGGCAACGACTTCAGCAGACACGTCTTCAGGCTTGACGAATTGCGGGCTGTTGGCAGCAACGTGCATGGCCAGATCTTTGGCCAGCTCGGCAGAACCACCGGTCAGCTTGGTGATAACACCAATGCGGGAACCGTGAACGTAGGTACCCAGGTTGTCACCTTCAACCAGCATCACGCGACGCAGGTTCATGTTCTCACCGATCTTGGCGATCAGGTTGGTGATGGTCAGCTCGACGGATTCGCCGTTACCGAAGTCAGCGGCTTTCAGCGCGTCAACGTCAGCAATTTTCTGGGTCGCAGCGATGTCAGCGATCTTCTGGCCCATTGCCATGAAGCTGGCATCTTTGGCGACGAAGTCGGTTTCGCTGTTCAGCTCGATCATGACGGCAACGTTGCCTTCGGTGCGAGCAAAGATAACGCCTTCAGCGGCGATACGGCCAGCTTTCTTGGCGGCTTTGGCCTGACCGGATTTGCGCATGTTCTCAATTGCCAGCTCGATATCACCAGCAGCTTCTTCCAGTGCTTTTTTGCAATCCATCATGCCAGCGGCAGTGCGCTCGCGCAGTTCTTTTACCAGGGCGGCAGTAACGTTAGCCATGTCCAGTATCCTCGGTCTTGAATTGACAAGAAACAGGGGCCACAAGGGCCCCTGCTAACCAATTACATCAGCTTGGTTAATAAGGGCTTTACAGTCCTTATCAATTACTCAGCTTCAACGAAGCCATCTTGTTCGGCTTGAACAACGATGTCCTGAGCGCGAGCTTCCAGTACGGTGTCAGCAGCAGCATTCAGGTACAGCTGTACGGCACGGATAGCGTCGTCGTTACCCGGGATGACATAGTCAACGCCGTCCGGGTTGGAGTTGGTATCAACGATGGAAACTACCGGGATACCCAGGTTATTGGCTTCTTTGATAGCGATATGCTCGTGGTCGGCATCGACAACGAACAGAACGTCAGGCAGGCCGCCCATGTTCTTGATACCACCCAGGCTCTTCTCCAGCTTTTCCATTTCGCGAGTACGCATCAGCGCCTCTTTCTTGGTCAGCTTGTCGAAGGTACCGTCCTGGCTCTGGGTTTCCAGATCTTTCAGGCGCTTGATAGACTGACGAACGGTTTTCCAGTTGGTCAGCATACCGCCCAGCCAGCGGTGGTTTACATAGAACTGGTCGCAACGCTCAGCGGCTTCTTTTACGGCTTCAGACGCGGCACGCTTGGTACCAACGAACAGTACCTTGCCTTTCTTGGCAGCTACAGAGCTGATGAAGTTCATGGCATCGTCAAACATCGGAACAGTTTTTTCCAGGTTGATGATGTGAACTTTGCTGCGGGCACCGAAGATGTAGGATTTCATTTTCGGGTTCCAGTAACGAGTCTGGTGACCGAAGTGAACGCCGGCTTGCAGCATGTCGCGCATAGAAACTTTAGCCATTTTATACCTCTGTATTGGGGTTAGGCCTCCACACATCCCATATAACCGACCCGTTAAGGCACCCCGGCATATGTGTCGATGTGTGTGTGTTGTTTAAGTAAGGGTGATGAAATCGGGACGCAAGTTCCCCATTCCGGCGCGCTTTATACCATAACTTTGTTCAGGACACCACCGGCCGACACCCTAAACAGATGTAAATATGGATCCCGCCAGAGGATGCTGCGACGCCGATTTGACGTTGTGATGACAATCACACTGGAAGTACGAGGGGGTTGCGGATAAAATTTTGCCCTGATTGCAAACGCATCTATTTTTCATTACCTGTCCTGTCTGCCCTCGCAGGCCCAGCGGCAGGCCGCAAGAGAGATCCCATGTCCATTAAAATCAAGACACCGGAAGAGATTGAAAAGATGCGCGTTGCCGGCCAATTGGCCGCCGATGTGCTGGTCATGATTGCGCCCCATGTCAAAGCTGGCGTCACCACTGACGAACTGAACACCCTCTGCCACGACTATATTGTCGACGTACAACAGGCGGTTCCAGCTCCGCTCAACTACCACGGCTTCCCCAAATCCATCTGCACCTCGGTGAACGATGTGATCTGCCACGGTATCCCGAATCACAAGAAGCTGCGCGATGGCGACATCATCAACCTGGATATCACCGTTATCAAGGATGGTTACCACGGCGATACCTCGGCCATGTTCATCGTGGGTGAAACCACCCCGCTGCGCCGCCAGCTCTGCAAAGTTGCGCAAAAGAGCCTCTACGCCGCCATCAAGAAGGTGCGTCCGGGTGCCTGCATCACCGAGATTGGCGCAGTGATCCAGCCCATCGTCGAGAAGGCCGGTTTCTCCGTGGTGCGTGACTACTGCGGTCACGGCATCGGTGCCGAGTTCCACGAAGAGCCGCAGATCCTCCACTACCGCAACAGCGGCAAGCTGGAGCTGAAAGCGGGCATGTGCTTCACCATCGAGCCGATGGTCAACAGCAAGAAGTATCACTGCAAGGTCAATCCGAAGGATGGCTGGACCGTGACCACCAAGGATGGCGGCGACTCCGCCCAGTGGGAACACACCCTGCTGGTGACCGATGATGGCTGCGAGGTGCTCACCCTGCGCCCCGATGACACTATCGACCGCTTCATCAAACACAGCTAACATCGAACCCCGGCCCTGAACTTCCAAAGCGCCGGGGTTTTTACTTCTGTTTCTGCCATTTGCCTGCCACTTGCGTGTGAGATGCCATGGACGCCAGCCTGCTTTCCCCCCATTTGTTACCCGATGACCAGCTCACTCGCGACAACTGCAAAGAGTACCTGAGCCGCTTTCTCGGCTGGCTGCACGCCCGTTTCGATGCCGGTGACAACATCATCGAGCTGGTTGCCACCCGCTCCGAGTACATGGATCAGCTGCTCTGCCGGCTGTGGCAGAAGTTCGGCTTCGACAAGAGCGACCTCACCCTCATCGCGGTGGGGGGGTATGGTCGCGGCGAGCTGCACCCCCACTCCGATATCGACCTGCTGATCCTCTATGATGGCGACGAGCTGGACGAGGTGCTGGGGCTGCGCATCGGTGAGTTCATCACCTTGCTGTGGGATCTCAAGCTGGAGGTGGGTCAGGCGGTGCGCAACGTGGCTGAGTGTCTCGAGCAGGGGCGTGCCGATATTACGGTCGCCACCAACCTCATTGAGGCCCGCTACATCACAGGTCGCCAGGAGGGTTTCCGGCAACTGAAAGAGGCCACCGGCCCACAGCACTTCTGGCCAAGCGAAGCCTTCTTTCGCGCCAAGCGCCAGGAGCAAGCAGAGCGACACCAGCAGTTTCTCGGCACCGCCTACAAGCTGGAGCCGGATCTCAAGAGTAATCCGGGCGGCCTGCGCGATATTCAGACCCTCGCCTGGGTCGCCCGCCGCCACTTTGGCGCCACCACCTTGTTCGAGATGACCAGCCACGGCTTTCTCAATCGCGCCGAGTATCGCGAACTACTCGACTGCCAGAATTTTCTCTGGAAGGTGCGCTTTGCCCTGCACATGGCCATCAACAAGGGAGATAACCGCCTGCTGTTCGATCGCCAGCGCACCGTGGCCCAGATGCTGGGGTTCGAGGGGGAAGGCAACACTCCGGTCGAGCAGATGATGAAGCGCTTCTACCAGACGGTGCGTCGGGTCTCCGAACTCAACGAGATGCTGCTGCAGCTGTTTGACGAGGCGATCCTCGGCAACACCGCCATGGATGTGCGCCGCCTCTCCGACGAGTTCCAGCTCCGTGGCCGCCTCATCGATGCGGTGGATGCGGAGCTGTTCAGCCGTGAACCGTCCGCCATCCTGCGCCTCTTCTATCAGATGGCCCAGCATCCCGAGATTGCGGGCATCCACTCGGCCACCTTGCGCCAACTGCGCGAGGCGCGCCGCAAACTCAACTGCTGGTTGCAGGACTTGCCTGACTGCCGTCGCCTCTTTATGGCGCTGCTGCGCCACCCCAACGGCATCGGCCTGCCGCTCACCCTGATGCACAAGTACGGCATTCTGGCGGCCTATCTGCCGCAATGGAACCTCATCGTCGGCCAGATGCAGTTCGACATGTTCCACGCCTACACGGTAGATGAGCACACCCATCGGCTGCTCAAGAACATTCATCAGTTCCCCAATCCGGCCAGTCGCCAGAGCCACCCGCTCTGCCACGAGGTCTTCACCCGGCTGCGCAAACCGGAGCTGCTCAGCATCGCCGCCCTGTTTCACGATATTGCCAAGGGGCGGCGCGGCGATCACTCGGAACTCGGCGCCGTCGATGCGCTGGAGTTCTGCCAGTTGCACGGTCTGGATCGCTACGAGAGCCGACTGGTCGCCTGGCTGGTGCGCCATCACCTGCTGATGTCGGTTACCGCCCAGCGCCGCGATATCTACGATCCCGACGTGGTCACCGACTTTGCCCAGAAGGTGCGCGACGAGCAGCATCTCGACCTGCTCTACTGCCTCACCGTGGCCGATATCTGCGCCACCAACGATACCCTGTGGAACGACTGGAAGGGCACCCTGCTGCGGGAGCTCTACTTCGCCACCCAGAAGGCGCTGCGCCAGGGGTTGGAGAACCCGCCCGACATGCGGCTGCGCATTCGCGAAAACCAGCGTCAGGCCAAACAGCTGCTGGCGCAGCGTGACGTGCCGGAGGAGGCGATCAATCAGCTCTGGGGCGACTTCAAGGCCGATTACTTCCTGCGCCACAGCCCGGAGCAGATCGCCTGGCACTGCCGCCACATCATCGAGCATGGCGACAATCCGGCACCGCTGGTGATCATCGGCAAACATCCGACCCGCGGCGGCAGCGAGGTGTTTATCTACTGCCGCGATACCCCGAATCTGTTTGCCACCGTCGCCTCGGCGCTGGATCAGAAGAACCTCAACATCCACGACGCCCAGATAATGAATTCGCGCAGCAACTATGTGCTCGATACCTTCGTGGTGCTGGAGCCGAGCGGCGAACCTATCAGCCCCAACCGCACCGCCACCATCAAGAAGGCACTGGAGAAGGCGCTGCAGGAGCCGGGCAAGCTGGTGCTGCGCAACAAGCCGCTGTCACGGCGCCACCGCCAGTTCAGCGTGCCGACCCGGGTGGTCTTCCTGCCCCGCTCTTCGCCCACTAAAGGGGAGAGCCGTCACACGCTGATGGAGCTGACTGCCCTCGATACTCCCGGCCTGCTGGCGCGGATCGGTGCTGTTTTCCAGCAGTGTGGACTGTCGCTGCACGCCGCCAAAATCGCCACTTTCGGCGAGCGGGTCGAGGACTTTTTCAGCCTGACCAGCCTCGATGGCGAACCATTGACCGCCGAGCAGCAAAAACAGCTGGAAGAGCGACTGGTACACCAGCTCAATCCCCAGCAATCGGTACTGGATTAAGCGAAGAGTGATTCGAAAGAGGCTGATTGTCGGGCGTTTTTTGCCATACCAAACAACTGGTTGGCGCACACCGGATGAAGAAATGGTCGCTGGCCGGAAGAATTCCGGTCAACCCCTTAAAAACAGTCGGAAAAGTGTGATACAACAAACAGAATTTTTTAAAGGAAACCTGTCATGACCGAGTTGCAACAGATCATTGAAGCGGCCTTCGAGCGCCGCGACACCATTACTCCGGGCTCCGTGGATAGCGCCACCAAGTCCGCCATCCTGCAAGCCATCGACCTGCTGGACTCCGGCAAGGCGCGGGTTGCCGAGAAGATTGCCGGTGAGTGGGTTGTCCATCAGTGGTTGAAGAAAGCGGTACTGCTCTACTTCCGCATCAACGACAACGGCATCATCAAGGGCGATGATGCCCAGTACTACGACAAGGTTCCCCTCAAATTCTCCAACTACACTGCCGAGCAGTTCAAGGAAGCGGGTGTGCGCGTGGTGCCGCCGGCGACCGCCCGCAAAGGCTCCTTTATCGCCCCCAATACCGTGCTGATGCCCTCCTATGTCAACATCGGCGCCTTCGTTGACGAAGGTACCATGGTCGATACCTGGGCCACTGTCGGCTCTTGCGCCCAGATCGGTAAGAACGTCCACCTCTCCGGCGGCGTCGGCATCGGCGGCGTACTGGAACCGCTGCAGGCCAACCCGACCATCATCGAAGACAACTGCTTTATCGGTGCCCGCTCCGAAGTGGTTGAAGGGGTCATCGTCGAGGAAGGTTCCGTCATCTCCATGGGCGTCTTCATCGGCCAGTCCACCCGCATCTATGACCGTGAAACCGGCGAGATCCACTACGGCCGCGTACCGGCTGGCTCCGTGGTCGTCTCCGGCTCCCTGCCCTCCAAGTGCGGCAAGTACAGCCTCTACGCTGCGGTGATCGTCAAAAAGGTCGATGCCAAAACCCGTGCCAAAGTCGGCATCAACGCCCTGCTGCGCTCCATCGACGAGTAATCAGCATTGCTGTGATGAAAGGGCGCCTGATGGCGCCCTTTTCATTTTGGCGCCCCTGTCACAGGCAAGCCATGAGGCATCGGTTAAGATGGATGGGACAGGATCGTTTCAAACCGAGGAAGCCTGATGTACGAGAATCTGAAGAGCCTGGGGATCCAGGATCCCGCCTCCGTCGACAGCTACACCCTGCGCCAGGAGGCCAACCACGACATCCTCAAGATCTACTTCAAGAAGCAGAAGGGCGAGTTCTTCGCCAAGAGTGTCAAATTCAAGTATCCCCGCCAGCGCAAGACCATGCTGGTCGACTCCGGTACCCATGAGTACAAGGATGTCACCGAGATCAACGCCAACCTCAAGTATGTGGTGGATGAACTGGACAACCTGACCCAGGGCGTCCATCAGCAAGCCGACCCGGACATCAAGCAGAAGATCCTGCGCGACCTGCGCCATCTGGAAAAAGTGGTACAGAACAAGATCAGCGAGATTGAGCGGGATCTGGAGAAACTCTAACCCTCCCCCCTCTTGCTTAAAGAGCGCCCGATGTGGCGCTCTTTTTATTGGCTGACTTTATATGGGTTTATCTGGTGATGACGTGCGATAAGGCACCGCGAGGCACACCAGCAGTTGTGCCGACATAGGGCATCCCGCTATATATCGCTCCTTGGGCAAAGAGACTCCTGCCGAGATCGATCTACAGCGACTCGCACGCTCCATAACCAGAAATAGCAAGAGGGAGGCTTTCGCCTCCCTCTTCAAACACGCTGATATTCAGGCAACAGGATTAGTTGCTCTTCATCCAGATGTCCATGTCGGTTTTCAGGTTGTCGGACTTGGTACCGAAGATGGCTTGAACGCCGGAACCAGCCACTACCACACCGGCAGCACCCAGTTTCTTCAGACCAGCCTGGTCAACCTTGGCAACATCTTTCACACCAACACGCAGACGGGTGATGCAGGCATCCAGAGAAGCGATGTTCTCTTTACCACCGAAGGCGGCAACCAGAGCAGCAGACATCTCGTCTTTGCCTTGGCCAACGGCCTCTTCAGCAGTCTCGTCTTCACGACCTGGGGTTTTCAGGTTCATGGCACGGATAACGAAGCTGAATACCACGTAGTAGATAGCCGCGTAAACCAGACCCAGACCAACCAGCAGCAGCATGTTGTCGGCACGCGGTGATTGCACCACGAAGTCGATGAAGCCGTTGGAGAAGGTGTGACCGTGTACGATACCCAGAGAGTTGGTCAGCACATAAGCCAGGCCAGCCAGTACAGCGTGGATTGCGTACAGAACCGGAGCGATGAACAGGAAGGAGAATTCAATCGGCTCGGTGATACCGGTCAGGAAAGAGGTCAGGGCTGCAGAGGCCATGATACCAACGATCTTGGCGCGGTTTTCCGGCTTGGCAGCGTGAGCAATGGCGAACGCAGCAGCAGGCAGACCGAACATTTTGAACAGGTAGCCACCAGCCAGCTGACCAAAACCGTTACCTGCAGCGCGGGAAGCGTCATCAGCAGTCAGGAAGCAGGTCATGATACCGTGAACAGTTTCACCGGCACCGTTGACGCAGGTACCAGCCTGATAGAAGAACGGTACGTTCCAGATGTGGTGCAGACCGAACGGGATCAGAGAGCGCTCAACCACGCCGTAGATACCGAAGGCCAGTACCGGGTTCTGGTTGGCAGCCCAGTCAGAGAAGGCACCGATGGCGCCACCCACTGGCGGCCAAATCACGGACAGGATCACACCCAGACCGATGGAGAGGAAACCGGTGATGATGGGTACGGCACGTTTGCCCGCGAAGAAGCCCAGGTACTCTGGCAGCTGGATCTTGTAGAAACGGTTGAACGCCCAGGCAGCGATACCACCGGCCAGGATGCCACCCAGCACGCCGGTTTCGATGGTTTCAACACCCATCACAGGTGCCATGACCTTCAGGGTTGCGACCATGATGCCGTAGCCAACGATGGCTGACAGACCGGATACACCGTCGTTATTGGTAAAGCCCAAAGCAACACCTACTGCGAACAGCAGGGCCATCTGGCCAAATACGGAACCACCGGCTTGCTCCATCAATTGGGAGACAATTTCCGGCATCCAGCTGAAGTGGGCAGCACCCACCCCCAGCAGAATACCTGCGACTGGCAAGACTGATACTGGCAGCATCAGCGCCTTACCAACCTTTTGCAGATTAGAGAAAGCATTTTTGAACATTGTGTGCGCTCCTGAATGGATTGTCGTCCCTGAACGATCTATCTGGATGAAATAAGCACTGATTCATTCAGATATCTTCGAGTCGGGCTTGTTTATTTTGACCATCAGAATATAACCCAGCGGGTCATAAATTGCTGCTTTCGAAGGCGGGGGAATATTGAATTTGGAGGGAAGATCACAACTTGTTTAGCAGCTAAAAAACGCATCTAATATAAGTTAATATATCCGCATTATCACTCTATTACAAAGACATATAAATAGCAGTTTCACTTTGTATTTTAATAATGCCATTTACATCAAAAAGCAACTCACTGTAACCAAATGTAACGGCGTGATTTTTATTTATTACAGTCTACCGATTAAAAAGGCCTCCAACAAGGGAGGCCTCAATAAATATATCTGACCAGTAAATGGTCGTATTATTCTATTTTTGCGACCGCTTGACCGCATCAATAAACACGCTTTTTGCCTTGGTTGAACCAGCCCGCTCAGCCTCGTTCACCAGCTTCATCGCCTTGTCGATATCCCCCGCCTTGACCGCTTTTTCGATCTGGCTCTGATAGAAGACTTCAGTTTCACTCAACATGGCAGGAGCAGGTTTGGCTGCGACAGTTGCCCCAGCCACTGTGGCTGCAGTCGCAGCAGGCACAACCAGCTTGTTCGGGGTCGCATCCACGATCGGTGTATTGGCATCGATCGCTTCCTGATAGACCGGTTTGTAGAAGTTATCACCGAGCGCACTGGCACTCATATCTTCCACATCAATTTTGACCACACCCCATGCAGAGTGCGGGATCAGCGGATCCTTGGCACCATAATCCTGCACGCTCAAGGACTTGGCCATCATTTTAGAAGGACTCATGGCTTGGGTAGTCTGGCTCAGGGTGGCCTGAGTGGTGTAAATCACCATATAGGTTTCATTGTTCGGATTGCCGACATAGGAGCGGTCGATGGTAAAGACGCCTTCAACTCGATCGCCATCCAACATACGCGCTGGTTTGTAGGTAATGATATCGGCACCTATGGTGCGGGTCGGCTTGAACTGGGAATCCAGCAGCAACACTGTGGGGTTAAACAACGTCTTGTCGATCAAACCAGCAACCGTGATCTTGAGATCACCGGAATTAGTCGGCAGCTTGAAGGCGGCGTAATAGCTCTTGCCTTCCGGGAAGTTGAATGCCGGAGAGCTGCCATCAATGGCAACCACTTTTTCCTGCTCCGCCGCCAACGGCTGATACTGCAACTCATTGATACTGCTGCAACATACTGTGGCGGCGCCGAGTTGCTGCAATGCGTTGGAGCGGCTATCGAGGATGCTCTTGTACTCCTGAGTCGGAGCCACCGTTGCCTCAAGCGACGCACATGCCGTCATCAGAGTGGAACACAAAATCGTCAACGCTACCTTGCTATATTTCATCTGCATACCCTACACGCCATCTTGAAAAAAAGAGCCCCCGACAAGCGGGGGCGACTTGAAATCAGGTGATGGAGAGATTACCACCAAGCTTCAGCTTGTACACCGAAGTTCCAAGCATTGTCTTCTTTCAGACCACCAGCGGTGCTCGGACGGAAAGTATCATCCTGCTGCACATAGGAGGCAAACACACGGATTTCAGGACGAGCCCAGAAGCTGGACCCAGCAGACCAAGCCTGAGCCAAGGTGTACTTGGTGCCGTCAGTACTCTTCTTGGCTGAACCGGTCTTCTCTACGTTGTCTTTGTAGTAACCTACCTCGGCAATAGTCTTCATTACATCGTTCCACTTGTACATGGGACGAGCAACGATAGAGAAGGTATCCATATCGGTAGTGTCTTTATCAACACCGTTGGATTGGCCATATACAATCTGGTGACCAAATTCAACCTTGTCACCGACCGGCAGCACACCCCAGTTAATCAAGCGGAAACCATTACCACCATCGCCACTTTGACTGGTCCAGCCACCAGCTCCGTAGTAAACAGCATTGGTGCTGTAACTATCGGTAAAGTACTGAGCAACTGTCTTGTTGAAACCACCCAACATTGACTGAGTCAACTCGGCAGTCAACATCATACCGTCAGAACTGCTACCAGCTGTGGCACCAGTAGTTGGATCAATAACTTTGCCTTTCTGCTCTTCTGTATCATTGGCCAGAGCATAATCAATGCCTAGCTCCAATGAAGCATCAGTCCAGAGAGGGATACCGGCATAACGAGCATCCAGAATATTGGTGTTTACATCACCCTCATCACTACGAACCCATGCAAACGAAGCTTTACCAGGGCCCATCTCGATATTCTCTACGCCAGCACCAGGGCCAGATACGTTCCAGTAATAGAAGTCAGAGATATGGATGTCATGACGCTGATAGTAGCGCTTACCGGCCCACAGGGTCTCATTACCACCAAACATACCCTTGGCTTGAGCATTGAACTGAGCAACCACAAACTGAGTGTCACCACTGGTGGACTCCCAACCTGTTTTCTGGTTTGCAGTCATGGCAACCATTGAGTCTACATAGAAAGTCTGGTTGTTCTTGTTGTAGACCTCTTGGCCCAACTGAACTTCACCATAGGTGTCGTTCTCATTTCCCAGACGACCTACTTTCTGTTTGCTGACATCAGTCTGCATATCCCCGTTGTCGGAAACACCAATACCGGAACGGAAGTAACCGTGGAAATCTACGGCAAAGGCGGCTTGGGAAGCCAGGGCGGCAGTAACAGCTGCTGCAATCGGGAGCCACTTCATTTTCATTGTCATATTCCTTATTTCCCGCAGTGAGGAGTGTGATCCTGAATATTCAACTTCTTATCACCATGTAATCCTGTTGGTGATAACCGAGGTTGATTATAGGGAGCGTATTTCACGACAAATATGAAGCGACTCACAAAATGGCGACAAATCGCTCGGCAAACGATAGCCACAACACCTGCCAGCAAAAAAACGGCCAACAAGGCAACAGTTAACCAATAAAACCGCAAAACAAGCAATCACACCAAACCTGAAAGCGTTACCAGCAATTAATTCGCGACTGAACCAAAGTCGTTATTTTACGATCGAATGACAAAAACATGACTGAGATCGCTTTCAAGATTGAACTTTTATTTGGAGAACGGGTCTGCGGTGCGCTTGAAATCATTACGCCGATGGAATGCCAAAAGGGGAAAATATCCCTCCGCCACTATCGACAATAAGAGTGGGAAATATGCTTGCTGAGTGAGATGACATTTGTGCAAATAACAATCCCCTGCCGGTTAAGGATCAGGGGATTGATATGGCTCTTTTTCAGAGAATATTCAGGGCTGAATATCCCACTTTTTCAGCCAGCTGAGTGCCACCTGTTCGGGTTCATCGTGCACGGTAGCATCTAGCTCCAGCGGGGGAATCACTCGCGTGGCGCCCAGCTCTTGCAGCAATCCGTCCAGCCGACGGCCCGCACCACAAAAATGGTCATAGCTGCTGTCGCCCATGGCAATCAGGGCATACCGCAGCCCCTTGAGCCAGGGCGCCTTGTCAGCCAGCTCGCTGGCAAAGGGCTGCAGATTGGGAGGAATGTCCCCCTGCCCGGTGGTAGCACTGACCAGCAATAAAAAACGGCCGGGGTCTATGTCCACCAGCCGTGCTTCTTCGTGCAGGGAACAGTGATGCCCATTGCGTTTCAGCTCATCTGCCAAGGTCTCGGCTACCAGCATGGCTACGCCATAGACAGTTCCTACCACGATATCGATCTGCGCCATTCTCAGCTCCCCGCGTGAGTCACTCTTTTGAGCAACTCTATCAGCAAGCTGGCGTCAGATGCCACCGGTTCAAGGCTGAGGATCAGGCGCTTAGTAGTCGCTCTCGCTGGCGGGCCAGCCCAGCTCGGCAAACAGGCGCAGCACATCCTGACCGAGTGGCGCCTGGATCCGCATCGGCACCTTGAGCACCGGATGGGTAAAGCTCAGGGTGCGGGCCACCAGCAGCAGCCGTTCGCAGCCAAAGTGCTCGCGAAAGAAACGGTTGTGACGACCATCCCCATGGGTGGTATCCCCGACGATGGGGTGGAACAGGTGATCCATATGGCGGCGTAGCTGATGCTTGCGGCCGGTCTTCGGGAACAATCTGACCAGACTGTAGCGACTGGTGGGGTGCTTTTTGGATACCGCGTGGGGCAGCTCGACCTGATGCAGGCGCCGGAAGGTGGTGACGGCATCCTGCGCCGGGCGATCCGGGTTGCTCATGGCATCGGCAATCTTGTCCAGCTGCTCCTTGAGGGGATAGTCGATCACCCCCTGCTCGGGCGCCCAGCCACGCACCAATGCCAGATACTCCTTGTGCACCTGACGTTGGGTAAAGGCTTCGGTGAGTGCGCGGGCAATCACCGGATCGAGCGCAAACAGCAGCACACCGGAGGTGGGCCGGTCGAGGCGATGCACCGGATAGACATGGCGACCGCCAATGAGATCCCGGGTCATCTGCATGGCAAAACGGGTCTCGCCCTTGTCGAGCCAACTGCGATGCACCAGCAGACCGGACGGCTTGTTGACCGCCACCAGCCACTCATCCTGATAGAGCAGGGTCAGCTTCAGGTCACTCTCTTCTCGGGTTTGATCTGGCATCATTGTTCGATCACTTTGCCGGAAAGCAGTAGGTCGAAGCGGGCGATCAGGCGCAGCAGCGCTTCTGCCTCGGCCAGATCCTCTTTGTAGACTTCGCTGGCCATGGGATAGAGGGAGACGCTGGTGGGCAGCGGAGCCTGCAACATCACCAGCTGCTCCATGCGCGGGATCAGCACGAACTGCAGCCACTGATCAAAGCTCAGGGTATCGACACAAAAAGGCAAGGTGCTTGCCAGGGCTTCGTCACCGGGATGGTCAGCTTGCCAGCGCTCAAGGCGCTGCAACTCGGCGGTGAGTTCCCCCAACAGGCCAGCTACCAGCAAATATTGATTCATCTCGCTCTCTTCCTCATAACCACAAATTGATCCGCCGACCCGACAGGGTCAGCCAGGATGCCGATACATTCAGTCGCACAGCACCGGCGGTTCAGCCGGCTCATCGACATACACGGCAACCAGCGCGACCTGCCGCCGTTAAAAAAGGGCGATACTATACACCTCCCCCCGCATGGCTGCCATGTTGA
This sequence comes from Aeromonas sp. s13, assembly GCF_040907905.1. Taxonomy (NCBI): domain Bacteria; kingdom Pseudomonadati; phylum Pseudomonadota; class Gammaproteobacteria; order Aeromonadales; family Aeromonadaceae; genus Aeromonas; species Aeromonas sp. s13. The sequence goes on from NZ_JBFOCS010000032.1 coordinate 25,262, forward strand.
TATCTGCCGCAGCGCACGTCTGCTGCCACTGGCTATCCTCGGCAAGGGCCTTATAATCGGCCCGCATCACCATTAGCCGGATCTCACCATGTCTGCGACGCCTACTGCCATCAATACCTTGACCGAATTTCTGACTCAGGCTGGCACCCAGTTCCAGCTGTTTGACATGGGCCGCCAGGTGCGGTCACTGGCAAGCGATACCTTTGTGCGCATCGAACAGCAGCAGGAGCCCTATCCCTGGCCACTGCAACAGCACGCTTGGCTGGGTGTGCACTTCTTCCAGCCGAGCGAGTCTCGCCACTACCTCTGGTTCCTCAAGTTTGCCCTCGATGAGCGCGGCCTGCTGATGTCAAACGGCCCCAAGCTGTTCATGGATCAGGTGGTGGAGACCCTGGGCTACAAGCTCACCGGCGATCTGGATGAAGAGAAAGCCCAGCGCTTGGCCGACAATCCCTACACCTTCCGCCCGGCGGAGGCAAAAATGGCCAGTCTGCACGCCAAGCTGGCGCGCCAGCTGGAGCAGGCCCCTTCCGCCTATTACGATGCCCTCTGCCACTATCTGGCCGCCCCCAACGACACCGGTTGGCAGACGCTGGGACTACAGGGCTTTGCCGATCTGGCCGAGCGACTGTATGATGAACGCAATCTGGCGCTGATCTGCAAGGCGCTGCCCAAACTGCCGCAAGAGCCGCTCTACGCTCTCTGCCAGAGCCTTGAAAACGCCCCGCTGCCGCCGGCAGTACAAGGCGCCCTGCTCGAGCGGATCGGCAAGGAGCAGGAGTGCGCCGCCCCCAACCCGGAGACCCTGGCCTACCTCTGCCGCGCCATGGCCTCCTGCCCTGGCAGCACGCTGCGCACCAACAAGCTGCTGACCCTGCTGCAAACCCAGCCGAGCCCTGCGCTGCTGCTCGCCATCGCCGGCCGGCTCTGGCCCGATCTGAAAGATGCCAATCTGCTCAGCCACTATCTGGAACAGCTGGCGCTACAACCGACCCAGTTCTTCAATCAGGTTTTTGCCGAGTTGGTCACTTTACCAGCCCTGCGCAATGATATGCTGGCCAGACTGCGTGACCCCAACCGCAGCGATGCGCTGGGCAAGGCCATCGGCCGTCTGTTTGCCTCGGCCTGATCCCTCGCCTTCCCCTCACGCCACGAGGCAACACGGCAGGAATATAGAAAAGGAGATCGGGAGTGCCGAGCAGGACTCCCGGTTATCGACATCACGATAAGGAAGCCCGCCTATGGGAGAGATGCTCGGAATTTTGTTGCTGATTGCCGTAGCCGGCCTGTTCTGGCTGCAACGCCAACAGGCAGAAGTGGCCTGGCAATACATGCGCCGCTACTGCCAGCACCATGATCTGCAACTGCTGTCACTGGCCCGCAGCCGCCGTGAACTGGCCGGCAAGCCGCTCAGGCTGCTCACCCACTACCAGTTTGAATTCTCCAGCGATGGCGAGAGCCACTATCAGGGCACCCTCAAGATGCAGGGGCTGCACGTCGTGGGCGTTGATCTGCCACCCCATCGCATCCCTTCTGCCTGATCCCCAATCTCGTCTCTGCGCCCGATGGCTGTGCCTGTCTATAATCTCAGGGATGAAACAAAGGGAGAGACGAGATGGAACCCCTTGTCCACGATCTGCCAGCCCTGTTTGCCCAGCTCGGGATGGCCAACGACGAGCTGAGCCTGCACCGCTTTGTGCACGACCATCACCTCGACAATGAAACCCTGCTGCCGGAGGCCGGTTTCTGGAACGCCGCCCAGGCCAGCTTTCTGCGCGATGCCCTGTGGAACGACTCCGACTGGTGCGAGGCGATCGACCAGCTCGATGTGATGCTGCGCCAGCCCCGCTAAGCCGCCCGCCCCTTTCCTCCCCTGCTGGCTTTGGTTAAGATCCCGCCCCGATATCGATCCCCCCTTCTCACCCAGAGCATGCTTATGTCCGCCCACGAGATCATCCGAATTGCCAACGAGCTGGCCGCCAAGGGCCTGACACCCACCACCGCCATGATCAAGGCCCGCCTCACCCAGCCGGTGCCTATGGCCGAGCTGCTGAAAGTGCTGAGCCAGTGGAAGCAGCAGCCCGTCGCGACCGCCGAGAGCGAGATCCTGCCAGAGGCTGCCCCCCAGCCAGCACCGGAGCTCACCCTGCAGCAACTCGCCGAACAGCTCGCACGCATCGAACAGAAGGTGGATCGCCTGACCGACCTGCTCCTCCAGCAGGGGCAAGGCTGAACCATGTATATCGTCGAACTCTGCTTTGAGTGTTACCGCGATACCTCCCTTGGCGAAGCCGAGCGGGCCATCGTCAACTACCTCGACATGCTGCGTTATCAGGGCCAGATCCTCGGGCGGGAGTTCCCTACCAGCATGCACGACGGCTATTTCGTCAGTCGGGTAGTCTGCCCGGAGCAGGATAGCCTGCACCCCGATAACCAGAGCGATCAGGTCAAGCTGGCCGAACAGCAGCTTAATCAGGCGGGGTTGCTGGCGCCAAAACTCCAGCTGCAGGGGGCTGATCTGCTCTCCGACAGCACAGATCCTTGCGGCCAGCAGGGCGAGCGGCCGAGCTGGATGATGCTCTACACCAGCTTCCTGCACACCTGCTCGCCTCTGCGCTGTGGCGACCACTTCGCCCCCATTCCGCTCTACCAGCTGCCCGCAGTCGCCAACGGCGATCAGAAGCAGATCATCAAGTGGCAGGAGGATTGGGAGGCGTGCGATCAGTTGCAGATGAACGGCTCCATCGCCGAACATGCGGCGCTGCATGAAATCGGCGAAGTGGGCAGCCGCCTCTACCGGCGCGGCAGCGATCTGGCCAAACGGTTGGAAGTGCTGAGCGGCATCCCCACCTACTACTACCTCTATCGGGTGGGCGGGCTGAGCGCGGCCGAGGAGAAGGCGCGCCCCTGCCCCAGCTGTGGCGGTGAGTGGGCGCTGGCAGAGCCACTGCACGAGATCTTCGACTTCAAGTGCGACAGCTGCCGTCTGGTCTCCAACCTCTCCTGGGATTTCAAGGATTAAGCGCGTTCCCTGTACGCGATGCCATAAAAAAGAGCCTTGCCGCATGGCAAGGCTCTTTTCGTTCCGATGGGTAACCTTGGCTCGAACAGGTGCTATTGCGGCAACGTCTCAAGCCGCTCCAGAAACGCCGGCAAAGAGGGCGCCAGCGTCAGACGGCGACCAGAATCGAGCCACTCCAGCCACACCTGACCACTCTCGTTATCCAGCGAGATGAGCGTCATCTCGTTGCGGGTGGTGGCAATGAAGATGGAGGGGGTTCGTTTTAGCTTGCGCAGCATCAGCAGGTGGCCGATGAGGTTCTCCTTGAGCAGGTCGAGATCCGCCTCGTTCCACGGCAGGATCAGTTCAAGGCGCAACCCCTTGAAGAGGCAGGGGATGGGGCGGCTGAACCAGTGCCCGAACAGGGCAATGGCGCTGGGATGAATTGTCAGCTCAAGGGCATCGGCCATGGCCGTAAAATCGGCGGGCTCGGAGCGATAGTGAGGACGCCAGGCCACCCGACCATCGGCGGGCTCACCAAGCTGGCAGGGGGAACGCCAGTCCGCCTCCCACTCGCACAGGGGCAGGCCTCGTCTGGCCTCGCCATCCCGTTGCCAGCGGGCAAAAAAGTGCTCCAGGGCAGACAAAACTTGATCCGACATCGAAAATCCCCACAATTGCTGGCAAAGTCCGCTATTGCACCACCAAACCCGGTAACAGACAAGGTTGCCAGCCGACCTTGCGACCCGGGAAACAGAACACGGGATACAGAGAGGCCGACGCCCAAGCCAAACGGCTGCAACCATCCGGCCCTGCAATGGCCCGTTTCATTCAACTCATCATGAGCACATTACGTGAGCAACCCTGTGAGCAAACAAGATAGATACGCCGGGGCCAGCGCCCTGACCGGCCTGAGCCTGGGCCAGCAATCCGATTACATCAGCCAGTACTCCCCCTCCCTGCTGCAGCCGGTTCCACGTAGCCTGAACCGGGATGATCTCAAGCTGGGCGATGACCTGCCCTTTAGCGGTTGCGATGTCTGGACCCTCTATGAGCTCTCCTGGCTCAATGCCAAGGGCAAGCCGATGGTGGCGGTGGGTGAAGTGGCCATTCCGGCCACCAGTGCGAACCTGATCGAATCCAAATCCTTCAAGCTCTACCTCAACTCCTTCAACCAGACCCGTTGCGACTCTATCGAGGCAGTCGCCGCCATGCTGACCAAGGATCTGAGCGCCTGTGCGGGTGAGATCGTCAAGGTGACCCTGTTCCCCCTCGACAAGGCGCCGCACCAGATTGCCCAGCTGCCCGGCGAGTGCATCGATGAGCAGGATATCGAGGTAGACAATTACGAGTTTGATGCGTCCCTGCTGCAAGGGGCAGCCGGTAGCGAGCTGGTCGAGGAAACCCTGCACAGCCACCTGCTCAAATCCAACTGTCTGGTCACCAGCCAACCGGACTGGGGCTCTGTGGTGATCCGCTACAAGGGGCCGAAACTCGATCGGGAGAAGCTGCTGCGCTATCTCATCTCGTTTCGCCAGCACAACGAATTCCACGAGCAGTGCATCGAGCGGATCTTTATCGACCTCAAGCACTATTGTCAGCCTGAGCAGTTGACCGTCTATGCCCGCTATACCCGCCGCGGCGGCCTCGACATCAACCCGTTCCGCTCCGATTTCGAAGCCGTGCCCGCCAACTTGCGTCTGATCCGCCAATAAAGTCGAGTTGCGACAGAGAGGGCAGTCGCACTGCCCTCCATGACTGGCAAAAAGGTTTCAATCGATGCTTTATGCAGCTGGGATAAGGGGGCTGGATAATAAAATCCAGACGAAACCCACTTGCCGGCCACCAGCAAACCACAGTAAACGCTGGACTCGCAGGGGGGGGCTTGGATAACATGCCAACACCTCTGCGCCGTCCTTAATCCAATGAATCAACTGTTTTTTCTGGCCATGATGATGTCCTCCCTGTCAGCTCCGAATCTGGATCTGGACAAGGAGCAACTCTCTATCGATCTGCAACAAGCGCAATCGATGGTACTGACCGATCCTGCCAGATGCGTCCAGATCACCACCGCCTTCCTGACGCGCGCAGCCAATAATCCCCAGCAAATCATCAGCAATCGCCAGGAGTTCGGTTATCGCGAACCCATCCTGAGCTACAGCACGGCGGCCCAGACCATAGGCGCCCACTTGCTCAAAGGGGAGTGTCTGCTGCAACTGGGCCAATATCAGGCCACCCAGCAAGCGCTCGACAAGGCGATGGCGCTGGCAGACAAAGAGCAACAACCGGAACTCAAGGCCCACGGCCTCTATCTCAAAATCCGCAGTCAGGCCCTCAAACCGGATAACCAGAGCACTAGCCGCGCCCTGATGGATCAACTGGACGAACAGCTGGCCGTCCCCACTCTCAAGCAGAGCCAGCTACAGATTTATGGCCGCCTGCAACGCACCAGCTACGACATCGAGAATCAGCACTTCGATGATGCCAAGGCCCACTTGGCAGACGCGCGAATCTGGGCCGCCAAGACCCCCAATCCCCTCGCCAGTGCCTGGGTCAGCGCCATCAGCGGCGACCTCTATCGCGCGCTGCAGCAGCCACAGCTGGCACTGGGGGAATATATCGATGCCCAGCAACAGGCCAAAAGCCTCAATGACCCGCTCTTTCTCGGCCTGCTGTCGAACCAGATAGTCAAACTCTATCAGCAGGAGCAGGAGCCCCAGAAAGCGCTGCAGTATGCCAATGAGGCGGCCAACTACTTCCACTCCATCGGCAACCCTTCCCTGCTGTGCGACTCCCTGATGGTGCTGGCGCGACTCAACCGCGAGCAGGGCGACCTCAATATGGCGCTGGTCTACTTCTTCAATGCGCTGGATCTGCTCGATGAGGGGAGCAACCGACCGCAGGCCTCCCTGCTCAAATACGAAATTGGCAAGACCTACCTGCAAAGCGGCAACCTCTCGCTGGCCAGCAACTACCTCAATGCGGCCCGCCAGTCCCACGAGCTGAGCGATGCCAAAGAGCCGCTGATCGATACCCTGCTGCTGCTCGGCGAGCTCTATCTGAAGAAACAGGAGGCCGCCATCGCCATCCTGCAGTTGGAGAACGCCCGCGCGCTGGCCAATCAGCTCGGCGATACTCGCCGTCAGTACGAGGTATTTCGCCTGTTGTCGCTTGCCTATGAGCAGAAGGGGTATCTGCGTCAGGCACTCGACAGCTACAAGCGCTTCCACCGTCTTGGCGAGGAGGTGCGCCAGCAGGAGCAGGCTATGGAGCAGGCGGCGATCCGCGACAACTATGTTCAGGTCGAGCGGGTACAACATATCAAGGAGCTGGAGCAGCGGCTTAACAACAGCCAGCATCAGCAGGAGCGCTATCTCTGGTCGAGCATCACCACCAGCCTGCTGCTGGCGCTCTTTATCTATCTCTTCTTCACCCTCTGGCTCAAGCTGCGTACTGCCCGCCTGCAACTGAAACGGACAAATGAAGCCCTGCTGATCGAGCCACGCTCGGGGCTGGCCAACTGGCAGCGGCTAATGAACCGCTGGCCGAGGGAGATGGCAAAGCGCCAGCTGAAATCGGATCGCTGGTACCTCAGCGAACAGCCCTCCAGCGAGTTCGATGACAAGCTTCACTATCTGCTATTCCGTGTGCCTTTCCTGGTCAACACGCTGGAGCGCCACGGCTATCAGGCAAGCAGAGAAATCGAGCAGGCCTTTGGTGCCTATATGGACACCCTGACCCCGCAAGATGGCCGTATCTATGACTTGCGTGAAGGACACATGCTCTATGTGGTGCCACAGCGCCACGTCACCAACCTGCATCAACTGGCAGGAGACCTGCTGACCGCCATCGCCGCCTTCCCTTGCAACTATCCGCTGGATCGCCAGATCAGCCTCGGGATTGTCAGTCACCCCTTCCTGCCGAAAGCGGCGACCGCGCTCGATCACAATGGCCTGTTTGACCTCTGCTATCTCGCCCTGTCGGGAGCCATTCAGCTCAGTGAAAAATGCCAGCAAAACGCCTGGTTGGAGCTCGCTGCGATCGATTGCCAACAAGCGGCATTTTTTAATGGAGATGTGTGGCAATGCGGCCTGATGGCAATTGACAAGGGACTGGTAAAAGTCAATTCTTCTCATGAAAAGCAATGGGTTAATTGGCCCAGCCTTGCAAGGAAGCCGGCAGCCGATAACCACCAGGAAATAATGTAGATAACAGGCGAGGATCGAAACCAGGTTCGACCACTGTTGCTATCCAACACCAAAAACAATAATGACAACAGGGCGACCTGATAATGAATGACATCGCTGCCGTAGCAGGACAATTGGCAAGACTCAGGGAATCCCTTCAGCAGAAACAGCTGGAACTCGACGGCGTGCTGTCGTTTTCCGATGCAGAGCGTGCTCGCGGCATCCAGTTTATCAACAAGTTGATGCTCTCCTGCCGTGGCTTCGACCGCGAGCTGGACAATCGCTTCGCCAAGCTCAAGCAGAAACTGGATAACAATCCCGCATTTACCTCGCTGGACGCCGACCTGCTGGCCATTGAAAAATTGCTGCAGCAGCACAGCAATGCGCTGGAAGAGTCGATCACCCTGACTCAAACTGCCATCGATCTTGGTTCCAAACAGCTGAAAACCATCAAGGGCTTCCCGGAAGAGACCCGCAAGTCCCTCAAGGAATTTCTGGCAAGTCCGGTCGGTTACGGCATTGCCGATCACCAGAAGAAGGTGATCAAGCTGCTGGAGTTCTACCAGCAGGCGATCAAGATCCAGCTGCTGCCAAGCCAACCCCTGTTGGCGCCTTCAGGTGCAACTCAACAAGAAAGCGATACTGCCAGCAACGATGGCCAGCCCGATGTCGACCCGTTTGATCTAAAGGATCACGCTCGCATCGCCGATGAGCTGCAGCGGCTTATCACCGAACTCGACTTTGCCGGCGCCATCGGCGAGAGCCTGAGCGACATTCGCCGCCAACTGCTGATCGGGATCAACCCTGCCCTGCTGGCGGAAACCTGCCTGCAGGTGATCGAGCTCATCATCGAAGGCACCCGTGAGGAGCGTAAAGCCTCCCGTGCCTTCCTCAGCTCCCTCAACGAGAGTCTGTCCGCAGTACATGTCGGCTTTACCGAATCCCTTGATGAGGGGCGTGCGCTGCAAAACGAAACCCGTGAGACCCGCGAGGCGCTGGTCAACGAGTTGCAGGCGATCGATCACTCCCTGGCCAGCCATAACTCCATCGATGCGCTCAAGCGCGCCATCTCCGGCCATATGGGCGCCATCAACCTGCTGCTGCAGGAGCGTGACAGCACAGCGGCGCGAGAGCGTCACCTGCTCACCCGCCTCTCCACCATGGAGTCCAAGCTGCGCTTGATGAAGGAGGAGACCGCCGAGTACAAGAAGCGGCTGACCATTCAAAAACACAAGCTGTTCCTCGACAGCCTGACCCAGGTACACAACCGGGCCGCCCTCGATGAACGGCTGGAGCAGGAGTACAAACGTTGGCTTCGTTACCGCACTCCGCTCTGCATGGCGATCATCGACATCGATCACTTCAAGAATATCAATGACAACTACGGTCATATGGCGGGTGACAAGGCACTGAAAGTGGTCGCCAAAGCACTGCAGAGTGCACTGCGTGACACCGACTTCATCGCCCGTTTTGGTGGGGAAGAGTTCGTGGTGTTGCTGCCCAATATCAACCCGGACAAGTTCCAGAAGCCGCTGGAGACCCTGCGCCAGACCATCAAGAGCATCCCGTTCCGTTTTCGCGATGCCAAGGTGGAGATCACCATCTCCATCGGTGCAACCCTGTTCAAGGATGGGGACAACCCGTCAGATGTGTTCGAGCGGGCGGACAAGGCGCTCTACCACTCCAAGCACACCGGTCGGGATCAAGTGACACTGGCCTGACAAGCGGCTAAAAAAACAGCGAACAGTCGTCGCCCTATTTCCCTCTACCCTCTGTTACCACTACTATCGATCTCAGGGGATGCAACATAGTGTCCCCTTTTCTCCCCAGGGAAAAACACAACGATAACAAGTGAGTAAAGGGGAACCTATGATTACGCACATCAATCCCGTCGGCAGCATGGATTTGCTGTCACAGCTCGAGGTGGATCGCCTCAAGCAGACTGCCTCCAGCGATATCTATCAACTGTTTCGCAACTGCTCGCTGGCAGTGCTCAATTCCGGTAGCCATACCGACAGCTCCAAGGAGATCCTGGAGCGCTTCAAATCGTTCGATATTCATGTGATCCGGCGCGAGCGCGGGGTCAAGCTGGAACTGTTCAATGCCCCCGAGCACGCCTTTGTCGATGGCGAGATCATTCGCGGCATTCAGGAGCACCTCTTCTCGGTGCTGCGCGACATTCTCTATGTCTCCAATCAGCTCGAATCGAACCGGCTGGTCAACCTCACCAATTCGACTCATATCTCCAACGTGGTGTTCGCTATTCTGCGCAACGCCAAGGTGATCCTGCCCGGCGCCGATCCCAACCTGATCGTCTGCTGGGGTGGGCACTCCATCAACGAGATCGAGTACCAGTACACCCGCGCCGTGGGCAGCGAACTGGGCTTGCGTGAGCTGAACATCTGTACCGGTTGCGGTCCGGGCGCCATGGAGGGCCCGATGAAGGGGGCCGCCGTTGGCCATGCCAAACAGCGGGTGCGCAACGGGCGCTACATCGGCCTGACCGAACCCTCCATCATCGCGGCCGAACCGCCCAACCCCATCGTCAACGAGCTGGTGATCCTGCCGGATATCGAGAAACGGCTGGAAGCCTTCGTGCGTCTGGGCCATGGCATCATCATCTTCCCGGGTGGGGTCGGCACCGCCGAAGAGCTACTCTATCTGCTCGGCATCATGATGCATCCGGCCAACGAGCGGCAGCCGATGCCCATCATCCTGACCGGCCCGAAAGAGAGCGCCGACTACTTCCGTGCCATCGACGACTTCATCAAGGCGACCCTCGGTGAACCGGCGACCAAGCTCTACCGGATCATTGTCGGCGATGCACCGGAAGTGGCCCGGGTGATGAAAGAGGCGATGCCGAAAATCCGCGAATACCGCAAATCGGTCGGCGATGCCTACTCTTTCAACTGGTCCCTCAAGATTGAGCCGGAGTTCCAGCTCCCCTTCGAGCCGGATCACGCCAGCATGGCAAGTCTGGATCTGCACCGCAACCAGCCGCCCCAGTTGCTGGCCGCCAACCTGCGTCGTGCCTTCTCCGGTATCGTCGCCGGCAACGTCAAGGAAGGGGGCATTCGCGCCATCGAGAAGAAGGGCCCCTTCAAGCTACACGGCGACAAGGAGCTGATGCACCTGATGGACAAGCTGCTGGAGAGTTTCGTCAAGCAGCAGCGGATGAAGCTGCCGGGCAGTCAGTATGTGCCTTGCTACGAAATCGTCCGCTAGGGTACAGATACATCATCGACATAGGGGCGCAGCGGCGCCCCTCTTTATTGGCGCTATGCCTTCCCGACTGCCATCAATCCCCCATAAGGCGAGCGGTTTGTTACAATGGGGCGTCCCGACCGCCAAGAGTGCCCCATGTCAACTATCCGGCCACACCTGCTCATCATCGATGCCCTCAACCTCATTCGCCGTCTGCACGCGGTACAGGCCCAGCAGGCACTGACCCCTGCCCAGGCGCTGGTTGCAACCCGCGCCAACCTTATCAATACCTGCCGCAAGCTGCTGGCCAATAGCGAGCCGACCCATGTCATTGCCGTGTTTGATGGCGAGGTGCATAGCTGGCGCAAGGAGGTCTATCCGGCCTACAAGGAGGGGCGAACCCCCATGCCCCCTGAACTGCGTGAGGGGTTGGCGACCCTGCAGGATGCCTTTTGGGAGTGCGGTGTCGACGCCCTGCTCTCCGAGACCGATGAAGCGGATGACCTTATCGCCACCCTGGCTAGCGGCATCGCCAGCCATGGCCATCAGGCAACCATCATCTCCACCGACAAGGGATTCTGCCAGCTCATCTGCCCGCAGATCCGGGTGCGCGACTACTTCAACAAGCGCTGGCTGGATGCCGCCTTCGTCCAGCAGCAATATGGGGTAGCCCCTGCTCAGCTGGTCGACTTCTGGGCCCTGACCGGTATCAGCGGTTCCAATATCAAGGGGGTTCCGGGGATCGGCCCCAAGACCGCCACCCAGCTGTTGCAGCAATATGGCAATCTGGCAGCCATGCTCGAAGCCTGTCAGCAAGAGGATGCCGCCAAGCCCCTGATCAAGCTGCGCCAACATAAGGATGAGGCCCTGCTGGCCCAGCGGCTGGTACGCTTGCAGCAGGATATTCCGCTGGGATTCAACCTGCGGGACATTCGCTACCCGCCCCAGCCAGACTAAAGTGCCGAACAAAAATGCAGGCAAGGGCGTGAACCATGACGAGACTCACCCTCGCTGTTGATAAAAGTGAGTAGAATGTAAAGGAATGTGGTTGGTTTGCTGAGTAAATGCTATAAAGCAGCCCCATCCTCCCCTATACCCTGGAAGTGGAACCCTCTCATGTCCAAAAGAAAAATTACCGTGATCCCCGGCGACGGCATCGGCCCCAGCATCATTGAATCAGCCATCCAGATCCTGACCCATGCGGGCTGTGACTTTGAGTACGAATACGCTGATGCGGGTCTGGTTGCCCTCGAGAAGCATGGCGAGCTGCTGCCCCAGGCTACCCTGGATCTGATTGAGAAGAACAAGGTGAGCCTGAAAGGGCCATTGACCACGCCGGTCGGCGGCGGTTTTACCTCCATCAACGTCTCCCTGCGCAAGAAGTTCAACCTCTACGCCAACGTGCGTCCGGTCATCTCCTTCAAGGGCACCAGAAGCCGTTACGACAACATCGACATCATCACAGTGCGTGAAAACACCGAAGGGATGTACTCGGGTGCAGGTCAGAAGCGCAGTGATGACAACAAGAGTGCCGAGGCGATGAGCATCATCACCCGCGAAGGGGCCGAGCGTATCGTCAAGTTCGCCTTCGAGCTGGCTCGTCAGGAAGGGCGCAAGAAGGTCACCATCATCCACAAGGCGAACATCCTCAAGTCGACCTCCGGCCTGTTCCTCGAAGTAGCCCGTGAAATCGCCAGCCACTACCCGGATATCCAGAGCGAAGAGATGATCGTCGATGCCGCCTGCATGAATCTGGTGATGTACCCGGAGCGTTTCGATGTCATGGTCACCACCAACCTGTTCGGCGACATCCTCTCGGATCTTTGCGCCGGTCTGGTTGGCGGCCTTGGCATGGCGCCCGGCGCCAACATCGGCGATGGTGCGGCCATCTTCGAAGCGGTCCACGGCTCTGCCCCCGACATTGCAGGCAAGAACATTGCCAACCCGACCTCGGTGATCCTCGCCTCCATCCAGATGCTGGAGTACCTCGGTATGCAGGATAAAGCAGAGCGGATCCGCGAGGCAGTACGAGCTACCATCGAATCCGGTGATCGGGTCACTCGCGATCTGGGTGGAACGGCTTCCACCAGCGAATTCACCCAGGCTATCATCGAGCGCCTGTGAGTTAATTCATTGATTTTAAAAGGGAGCTTCGGCTCCCTTTTTTATATTTCCGAATCCTTTGCCACTCCCCAAACAGCAACTATGTTCAATAGAGAAGAAGAACAGGGAGTGTTTTTCATGAAGGGATACAGGTGCTATCTGGTGTCGGGTCTGATGCTGGTTTGTGGCACTGCCAGTGCCTTCGAACAGGCCCAATCAACCCAAACCGCCAAACTGCCACAGCAGGAAAAACGGACTGCCACCGAGGTATGGCGTTCAAGCCTGGATACCAACGACTTGCTCAAGGCGCCCAAACCCCTGTCGTTTGGTATTGAAGTCTCCACCGACAACTTTGGCAATCAAAAGATCACCTCCTACCCGCAGCTCAATCTGACCCCGGAAAAGAGCATCAGTCTGTCGATTGAACGCTTCAGACCCAAGGTCAAATTCAAAGCCGGTGGACTGCATACGGCTATCAGACTGAGAGGGGATGGCATCAAAATGCAGTTCAATCCGGTCGACAAAACCATCCCGCTGCAGATAGAGATCAAGGTGACCGACGACGAATCCTCCCTGCGCCTCGATTACCGTTTCTGATATTTTTCGGCAGCCGAATAGCAAAAGGCCGACAGGTTTCCCTGTCGGCCTTGGTATTTATCGTACGGGCAGAACTGCTACATCACGCCTTGGGCTCGAGTTTGGAGACCCAGTACTTGTTGTAAACATGCACGGTGATCTCTTCTCGATCGTGATAGAGCTGCTTGGCTTGGATCACGAACGCGTTGTCGATCTCCTTGAGCATCTCGCGCAATACCTCGATATTGTGCACCGACTCGGCATAACGCTTCTTCATCGGCAGCTTGAGGTTGAACATCGCCTCCTGGCAGTCACCCTCACGGAACCAGTCCGCAATCATGTGAACGACCCGAGCCGGTTTATCGACCATGTCGCACACCAGCCAGTAGGTGTTCTTCTTGCTCGGACGCCAGACGAAACCGTCATCCCGGATATGCTTGACCTGACCGGTATCCATCAGGGATTGGGCCATCATGCCGTTGTCGACCGCCGTCACCATCATGCCACGGCGCACCAGCTGATAGGTCCAGCCGCCCGGGCAAGCACCCAGATCCACCGCCTTCATGCCGGAGCAGAGACGCACATCCCACTCTTCCCGCGGCACGAACACGTAAAACGCCTCCTCCAGCTTGAGGCTGGAGCGGCTCGGTGCATCGGCCGGGAAGCGCAGGCGCGGGATCCCCATGTGGAATCCAGAGTTGTTGAACGAATAGGAGTAACCCAGCAAGACATGATCATTGGCCATGAAGAAGGCGTGGAACACCGGACGGTTCGGCGTCTCCTTCTTGGTCAGGATCTCGTTGCTGCGCAGCGCCTGACGCAGCGGCACGGTGAACTTGCGGCAAAAGGCCGACAGCTCTTTCGCTTCGTTGGTATCCGCGGTTTCGACCCGCAGATCGCCGCAAATGGTGTAGTCACTCACCGCCTCAAGGATCGGGGAGATCCTGTCCGCGACATCCAGATCCTTCAGCTCATGGGTGACCACCAGCATCTGGCGGATGAAGATGAGCTCCCGGAACGGCAGCTTGCGAGCCAGCAGGTCCGCCTGCTCCTCGTCATACAGTTCGAAGATCACATAACCGCTGTCGTCCTTGACCCGGGCGAAACCGTAGCACTGCATGTTACCGGCACGCTCGGTGATCTCTGCTGCCGCCTCTTTCTCAAAACCGGGGCGGCAATAAAGCAGCAGATTATTCATTTTTTCCTCCAAGACGACAGCCAGCCCAGATCAGGGCCGCCCATCCCAACATAAAACAGAGGCCACCGGCCGGAGTAATCAACCCCAGCCCCTTGCTGCCAAGCAGCACCATGGCGTAAATACTGCCGGAGAATCCGATGATCCCCAGCACAAAAGCGGTGCCAGCCAGGTGGATCACCCTGCTGCGCACACCACACCAGCCCAGAACCAGCAGGGCCAATGCGTGAAAAAACTGATATTGCACGGCGGTATTGAACGCCGCCAGACGCTCGGGCGTAATGCCGGTCGCCGCCAATCCATGGGCGCCATAAGCCCCCAGCATGGTGGCCGTCAACCCGAAGAGACCGGCCAGTATCAGCCAATGTCGATGGATCTGCATCCTCACTCTCCCTCTCTCATCGAGGCTGGCAATAAAGCCAACCCTCTCGTGCTATCCATGCCGGGCCACAAAATGGCTGATGGCCGCCGCTGCATGCTGCATATTATCCTGCTCACTCACGCCACTGGCTTTTCGCGGTTTGAAACCATGATCACCATCGGTCAACCAATGGACCGATACGGCGGGTGAGAAGGGGAAATCGGCCAGTTCGGCGCGACTACCGAAGGTGTCGCGTTCCCCCTGCAATAGCAGGGTTGGCACTGCAATATGCTTGAGTACCTCACCTCGCCAACTGTCGGGCTTGGCCGGAGGGTGGAAAGGATACCCGAGAATGAGCAATCCTGCAGCATTCATCTCACCCTCGCCTTCGCTATACAGTTCCGCCGCCATCCGCCCGCCCATCGACTTGCCCGCCAGAAACAGCCGTGGATGGGCAAACTCGCGGATCATGTCGCGCCAATGGGCGAGCAGCACAGGCGCCCTGTCAGGCGGGCGGCGCTTGCCATCCTGTGCTCGCCTGATCATGTAGGGAAAGTTGAAGCGCACCACTTCGATGTCGGGGCCAGCCAGCAGGCGTGACAACTCGGCAAGAAAAACATGATCCATCCCCGCGCCTGCCCCGTGGGCCAGCAAAATGCGAACGGGGGCATCAATTGCCCCCTCGCGGATCACCTCATGCATCGGCGAGCCTTGCCCTGCGACGCGCCTCTTCCTGCTCCACCAGCTCCAGCATCCAGTCGCGGAAGGCAACGATCTTACCCTGATCCGACTGTTGTTCTTGGCACACCAGATAGAAAGCATTTTTGCTCACCAGCACCTGTTCGAACGGGCAGATAAGGCGGCCGGCCTCAATCTCGGGTTGTGCCAGCACGCTGTGGCCAAGCGCCACCCCCTGGCCGTGGATCGCCGCCTGAATCACCATGGTGGAGTGGCTGAAGATGGGCCCCTGATTGACGTTGGGTGCATCGATATCGAGCTGGCGGAACCAGGCCTTCCAGTCGCGACGGGAGGTATCGTGCAGCAGGGTATGAAGAGTCAAATCTTGCGGCGTACGCAGCGGTTTGGGCCCAGTCAGCAGCAAGGGGGAGCAGACCGGGATCAGGTATTCGGTATGCAGCTTGTCCGAGCGCAGACCCGGCCAGTTGCCGCGCCCGTAGTAGATGGCGACATCCACATCATCGGTGAGCGACCCTTCATCGAGATCGACCGCCTTGATCCGCACGTCGATATCGGGGTGGCGCTCACTGAACTTGACCAACCGCGGCACCAGCCACTGGATGGCGAAACTCGGCTGCAAACTGACAGTCAACGCCCCCTTGGCACTGCGGGCCAGCAGCTTGTCGGTCGCCTCAGAGATGGAGGCAAAGATGTCCTTGATATCCAGGAAATAGCCCTGCCCCTCTTCGGTCAACAACAAGGAGCGGTTTTTGCGGCGGAACAGCTTGATGCCAAGATACTCCTCCAGCGCCTTGATCTGGTGACTGATGGCAGCCTGAGTCACAAACAACTCTTCTGCTGCGCGGGTAAAGCTTAAGTGACGAGCCGCAGCTTCAAAGGCCTTGAGGGCATTGAGCGGGGGTAAACGACGAGACATGACACCAGCCGACGATGAGTTTTTCTAATGGGGCGCATTATAATTTGTCGGTTGCGGGTCGACCAGTGAATAAACATAATTCGCCCAGCAATCAGTCGTCATATGGCTCACATTTTCTACTACGTGTTGGTTTACATGTGTTTTTAGTGAGTCTTTCGACTGCGATTGTGGTGTTGTGTTTCTTCCTCTGCGGGAAGAGGGGCTCAAATCTCACCGGTTTGACCCAGTCTGTCATCTGAATGTGTTTGGCGCCTCCAGCTGGATGGCGCCTTTTTTCATCCCTTCTATACCTTGAACTGCCCCACCAGCTGCTGCTGTTTATCCGCCAGCGCAGAGAGCTCGCGACCATTTTCGGCGGATGTCGCCGCCTCGGCCCGGATGGTGTGGCTCACATCACGAATGTTGCTGACGTTGCGGTTGATCTCGTCCGCCACCCGGCTCTGCTCCTGCGCCGCCCGGGCAATCTGCTCGTTCATCTGATGGATGGTGGAGACCGACTGGATAATCTGCTCCAGCACCTGCACCGAGAGATCCACCTTGGCGAGCGTCTCGTCAGCCTGTCCGTGACCATCGCGGATCGCCTTGACCACGGCGCCGGTACCGGATTGCAGTTGGCTGATCAGGGTCTGGATCTCGACGATGGCATTCTGGGTGCGACCCGCCAGATTGCGCACCTCATCGGCCACCACGGCAAAGCCACGGCCCTGCTCACCAGCCCGCGCCGCTTCAATAGCCGCATTCAGCGCCAGCAAGTTGGTTTGCTCGGCAATCCCCTGGATCACGATGAGGATGTCATTGATGTTGTCGCTGTTGGCGGAGAGTCGCTCCACCACCGGCTGGGCATCGTTGATGATGGTCATCAGCTTGCGCATAGCCTCCTGGGTGTCGGCAACGACATATTTGCCCTCTTGCGCCGCGGCATCAGTGGTGTTGGCGGCTGCCACCGCCGAGCCGGCATTACCGGAGACCTGCAACGCCGTGGCGCTCAGCTCTTCAAATGCCGTCGCCACCAGATCGATCTCCTGATACTGGGCCTGCATGCCGCTGCTGGTGCGCTCGGCCACCTGCGCGGCTCGCTCGGCACTGTTGCGCGTACCGGAGACGGTATCAATCACCTGACTGATGGTGGATTGCAACTTGTTAAGGAAGCTGTTGAACCACTTGGCCAGCTCGCCGATCTCGTCTTGCCGCTGGATCTCGATACGCTGGGTCAAATCCCCCTCGCCGCTGGCGATATCCTTGAGACGGGCAACTACGGCGCGGATGGGTGCCACAATCTGGCGCGCCATCAACCAGATAAAACTCAGGGCCACCAGCGAGATCAGCACCCCGATTGACAGCTGCGAGACCACGCTGCGATTGGCTTCACTGGCCAGCTCATCTTGCAGTTGCTGGGCCGAGGCCAGCACTACGGCCCGTGGCAATTCAATGTAGATGCCCCATTTACGGTCGGTGCCACGCATGGATACCGGGACAAAGGTCTGCAACAAGGTGCCATCGCTGCTCCAGCGAGTCAGCTCCTGCCCCTGACTGAGCCAGCCTTTCAGCTCGCTGGCCAGCCCCTGATACTTCTGATCCAACCCGCGCCCCATGGTCACATCGAACTCATCGGCTCCCGCCACGCGCCCCTCGTGACTGACCAGCAAGATTCTGCCCTTGCCGTCATAGAGCTCCTTGTCCATGGTACTGACCAGACTCTGCAAAGTGGCCAGCGAGATATCGACCCCGACCATCCCCAGCAAGGTCTCCTGCTCCAGTAGCGGGACCGTCACCGAGGTCATCAATATCTGTTTATCGCCCACATCGTCCAGATAGGGCTCCAGCAGGCAGAGGGAACGGGTGCGAATACTGCAGCGATACCACTCGTTTTCGATTCCACCAGCCTCGGTCGGGCTCTCATCGGCCAGTACATCCTCATTCTGCACTTCCGGCTCTATCTTGCCGTTGTCATAGGCCCAGTAACTGGAAAAACGCCCCTTGTCGTTGGAACCCAGCGCCGTGGAGCCCTGATAGTTGCTGTCTTCCCCATCCAGCTGGTCAGGCTCGAACACCGCATAGACACCAAGCAGATTGGTCGATGAGGCAACAGCATCGTGCAGTTGTTGATTGACGGCGCTGCGCAGCGCCTCCGAATGGACAAAGTTCTCGGCCGCATTCTTGCGCTGGAACAACACGCTCTCCGCCAGCAAACTGGCGCGGAAATAGGCCTCATCGAGATAGCTGGTCACCTTGGCCGCCTGCTCCGAGCCCATCGCCTTCATCCAGTTCTCGGCCGACTGCTGCGCCTCGTGCATGGTGGCTTGCCGCACCTGCTGTTGCATCTTGTTCGCGTTGTAAATCGAAGAGGCAACCAGAGCGGCGGCTGTCACCAACAGACAGCAACCGGCGATCAGGGTAATCCGACCCTGGACAGAAAGAGCGCTCATGCCAATATTCCTACGTCATACAGATATGGATAGATTATCGACTTTATAAACAAAAACTTAACTCTCTCACAGCAAATCCAGCGAGAGTTGATTAACTTCACCCTCTTTTGGCAAACCCACCACCAAGCCCAGCAGGCGAACCGAACGCCCTTGTGCCCGCAGTAGCCCCTCTTTGAGCAGGGGAACGAACAAGGCTGGCTGATAGCCACCCTGACTGCGATAGACAGTGGTCTGGTGGAAATCGGCAAACTTGAGCTTGATTCCCTGCCCCATCACCTGCTCGGCAGGACACGCCAGCTGAAATCGCCGCTCAAGCTCCGGCAGTAGTTGCTGCAATACCGTCAAACAGGCGGCTTCATCACAAACATCGCTCGCCAAGGTGGTCTCCACCCCGACGGTTTTGCGGATCCGGTGCGCCTGCACTGGTTGTTCATCCAGCCCCCAGATCCGGGTCGTCAGCACCTCCCCCAGTTTGCCAAAACGACTGCACAGCTCTTGTGCCGACAAGGCCCGCGCATCCTCACAAGTGTAAAGCCCCTGAGCCTCCAGCCGCTCGGCGGTCTTGCGCCCCACCCCGGGCAGTTCGCCGAGGGGCAACTGGCAGACAAATTCGGCCACTTCATCGGGACGAATGACAAACAGACCATCAGGCTTGCGCTGCTCCGAGGCGAGCTTGGCGAGAAACTTGTTGGGGGCCACTCCGGCCGAGGCGGTCAATCCCAGTTCGGTGACGATGGCTTGCCGGATCTCTTGCGCCATCAGGGTGGCGCTGCCGCCACAGCAACGACTGTGGGTCACGTCGAGGTAAGCCTCGTCCAGCGACAGTGGTTCAACCTGATCGGTATAGCGCAGGAAAATTGCCCTGAGCTGACGGGAGATATCCTTGTATACCGCCATTCGCCCAGGGATCAGTACCAGCGGCGGGCAGAGTTTTTTCGCCAGTGCGCTCGGCATGGCGGAGCGCACACCGAACCGGCGCGCCACATAGTTGCAGGTCGAGATGACGCCGCGCCGCTCGGAGGACCCACCGATGGCAAGCGGCACCTCCCGCAACGCCGGATTGTCCCGCATCTCCACCGCGGCAAAAAAGCAGTCCATGTCGATATGGATGATCTTGCGCATACCACTGTATAAATAAACAGACATGGCATCATCTTACCCCAAGGATAACCGCAGCTCTATCTCTCTTGTTGTGGCTAAAATAGTAGACTCCAAGGAGACCTTTACTACCACAATGACAAGGAGCGTTCGGGATGAAATATCTTTGGCTGGGACTCTGTTTGCTGCCGTTGACCGGCATCGGCAAGAACAACCCGACGGCAGAGTGCCGCTGGCTGTACGACCGGATTGAGATACTGGAACAGGCCATCAAGAAAGGGGACAAGCTCGGCACAGAGCAAGAATTGGCACGCTGGAAAACTGAGTACAACAAAAAACAGTGCTCACAGTACGACTACTGAGCCGGACAAGATGGCGTGACCGACAACGGCAGATAACAAACGGGCCCCGATCAAGATGACCGAGGCCCGTTTTCAAAGCATGGCCAGCTTGATTCTGCAGCAGAGTGCGCTCAAGGCAGCACCATAGGGCCAGCCACGGCGGTAGCCACGTCATCCCCGCGCAGCACCCGAACCAGTTCAAGGGCAAACTCGATGGCACTGCCCGGCCCCTGACTGGTGATAAGGCGATGAGCCTCATCCCTGACTAACCGCTCACGTGACAGCTGCGATGTCGGTAGTCGGGACTGAAAGCCGGGATGACAGGTGACGATGGCATCACCCAGCAGAGCGTGATGTTGCAACACCACCACAGGGGCGGCGCAGATGGCAGCGCGCCAGCGACCAAGAGCGGCCTGCTCTTTGAGCAGATCGATGGCCAGCGGGGTATCGCGGATCACTTCGCTGCCGGGCAGACCACCGGGTACCACGATGGCTTCAAAGTCCCGACGGGTCAGCTCGTCGATATGACAATCGGCCACCAGCTGCACCCCGCGCGACGCTTTTACCTGCCGAGATCCGGCAGGGCAGCAAGAGACCAGTACCACCTCGATGCTGGCGCGCACCAGGGTATCGACAATCGCAACCGTCTCTATCTCTTCTGACCCGGGGGCCACCAGCACCAGTACACTCACGTTCGCCTCCTTGCTACTTGCTCTGCCATGTAAAAGATCAGACGGCCTGACTCTTCTCTTTGATCGCCTGATAGAGACCCTGATTGACCGGTACGGCAATGCCATGCCGGGCAGCCTTGGCCAACAGGAAGCCGGTGATGGCCTCAATCTCGGTCTCGCGTCCCAGCTCCATATCCTGATGCATGGAGGAGTAATTGTCAGCGGTCAGCTCCACCACTGTCATCACCCGGCGTTGCAACTCCTCTGCCGTGGTCGCAACTCCTTCGGCGCACATCACATCCGCCACCTCCACGCAGATCTGCTGCAGGGCATCGGCAAAACGAGGGCCAGCCAGCTCGCCATTTTTCAGCTTGTAGAGGGCCGTCAGGGGATTGATAGCACAGTTGATGGCAAGCTTTTGCCACTGGCGCACCAATACCTGCTCATCCCAGCCAGCCTGGCCCAGTGCCAGCGCCAGCTCATCCGCGAGCGCGGCGTGGGCCTTGGCTGCGTCGTTGATCGGGCCAAGCCAGGTTTCACCCTTGCCAGTATGACGGAAGACAAAATGGCCGCACTGCATGGCGCCATGGCTGGTGACACCGGCAATCACCGGATTGTGCGGGAACATCTCGACCACCTGCTCGGCAATGCCCATCCCGTTGTGCAGCAGCACGATCGGCACGCCGGCATCCAGCTTACCCACCAGCGGCGTCAGTGCGGCAATCACCTGACTGGCCTTGGTCATCACTAGCAGACGCTGGATCTTGCCGGGGTTGCTGACAAATCCGCGCTCGATATTGAGGAGCTGAACATGCCCCTCCAGCGAGGTGAAATCGATCCCCGGATGGAGCGTGGACTTATGATGTTCACGCAACAAAACACGGGTGGATTGACCGCTTTGGGTCAGCAGGGAGGCAAAAACGCCGCCGAGGGCGCCACAACCCAACAGTGACCACTTCGGAGTAACGGGTGGAATAACGGGCTGTCGGGAATTTTTTAATCCGCTTGGCATGGTGTGACTCTGTCAGGGTAAGGGTTGCAATCCTCTCAACCTGTTACCGGGGATAAGTGAAGATGTCGCTGGTGGACACTAACGGGTCCACCCGTCCTGTGCGCAGGGGATTCTAGCAGAGCAACCCCATCAAAATCAGCAAATTTGCCCGTTTTCTGGTAGATTTGCCCCCCGATAACGCAACATGAGGAGCTCCGGCTATGCCGTCATTCGATATTGTCTCTGAAGTCAAAATGAACGAGGTGTTGAACGCAGTCGACAACGCCAATCGTGAACTGGCCACCCGTTTCGATTTTCGTGGGGTAGAAGCCAGCTTCGAGTTGAACAAGGAAGAGGTAAAACTGGAAGCCGATGCCGATTTCCAGCTCAAGCAGATGGTCGAAATTCTGCGCGGTGCCCTGCTCAAGCGCAACATCGAAAACAGCTCCATGGAAGTAGGTGACTCCGTTCACTCCGGCAAACGCTTCCACCTGACCGTAAAATTCAAGCAGGGGATCGAGAAAGAGATCGCCAAAAAGCTGGTCAAGCTGATCAAGGACTCCAAAATCAAGGTACAGGTCGCCATCCAGGGTGATGAAGTACGTGTCACCGGCAAGAAGCGTGACGATCTGCAAGAGACCATGGCACTGGTCCGTGGCGCCGAACTGGGTCAACCGATGCAGTTCCAGAACTTCCGCGACTGATTTATCCACTCAGCCGTGGCGCACTTGATGACTCGCGCCACGCTATCTAAATCGCGGCCATAAAAAAACCGGAGCAGATGCTCCGGTTTTTTGTACCCCAAGTTTTATTAGAACTTGTAGGTAACAGAGAAGTAGTGGCCGAAACCGGTAGACTTGAACGAGTCAGAGTTGTCGATACCGTAGATTTCGTTGAAGTACTTCAGACCGTAGCCAACGGCATAACGGTCGGAATGCCAGTAGATACCGTGGAAGGTTCCCAGACCATCAGAATGACTGGTTTCTTTCATGCCCCAAGTGTAATCCAGATAACCTTGGTAAGAGACGAAGCTGCCATTGGAGAAGGTATAGAAAGGTTTGAACCAGTTCATGGAGAACTGTTGGCCGTTCCAGCCTTCGCCTTGACCACTGAAGGTTTCGTTAGCATGACGCTTGTACAGGTTCATACCAACTTTGCCAAACCACGGCACCATAACGTCAGCACCCAGACCTACAAATGCATCATTCAGGCCTTGTACACCACCGATGTTAAACAGGGTGGCAACGTAAACTTCTTGCACCGGACCAAAAGAGAGGTCTTGGCCAGTCAATGCATCCAGAGATACACGCGGAGCAAACTTCATGAAGAGGTTTTCTTGCTTGTGCTTGTCGCTGTGCTTGGAGTCAAAAATATCGAAGTAATCGACGTAACCATACAGGTCAAAAATGCCTGAACGACCACCAAACTCCATCTCGAAATAAGTATCGTTGTAACCATCTGGACCATGGGGCTTCTGATCGATGGTGTGCATGATATTGAACTGCATCCACTTGTAGTCATTCTTGTGGATATCACCGCTGTAGTCAGCAGCGAAGGCCGGGGTAGCGGCAGCAGCCAGCAGACCGGCAGCGATCAGAGTCTTGGTAAATTTGGCCATTTTATTGGTCTCTTGTGCGTTAGTTGAGGTTTTCCGTAGCCTGCCCACAAGGAGCGAGAGGGATTCTAATCAAATAAAATTGGGGGTGAAACAACTTCTCGGGAACTTTATCCGGAAGTGTGAATCTAATCACCCCCGATTCTACGCAAACGCTTGCTATTTGTCAGCCGTTGAGAGCAACTCACTCCCTTTTCTGGCGACAAGCACAATCAACAACAACACGGGCAAGCCCAATAAACTGGTTCCGACAAAGAAGGCACTGTAGCCAATCTGCTCCACAACCTGCCCGGAAAAACCAGCCAGCAACTTGGGTAGCAGCAACATTACCGAGCTGAACAGGGCGTACTGAGTGGCCGAAAATGCCACATTGGTCAGGCTGGAGAGATAGGTCACGAAGGCCGCGGTTGCGATACCGGCACTGAGGTTGTCGAGGGAAATGATCAGGGTCAGCAGCTCCAGGTTGTGACCAACCTGATTGAGCAGGGCAAACAACAGGTTGGTGCTGGCGGTGAGCAGCGCCCCCAAGAACAGGATGCGCAGCGTGCCGAAGCGCATCACCAGCACGCCCCCCAGCGCAGCCCCCACCAGCGTCATGATGACGCCAAACACCTTGGTAATGGTCGCAACCTCGGTCTTGCTGAACTGCATATCCACATAGAAGCTGTTGGACATCACCCCCATCACCACATCGGCAACCCGATAGCAGGCGATCAGAGCCAGGATCAGCAGCGCCGAGCTGCCATAGCGACGAAAGAAGTCGGCAAACGGACACCAGACCGCCTCATAGCCCCAGGCCCCCGCGCTCGCCAGCAGCGCAGGCCACCCTTTTTCCAGGAGCTGCGCCTTGCGTTCGACCTGTTGTTTACCCTGCTCGGCCAGATCGATATCCGGCTCGTGGCAAAACAGCGTGGTGATGACCCCGAGTGACATCAGACCCGCCATCACCAGATAGGTAATCTGCCAGCCACGATAGTCATAGCCGCTGTTGCTGCCAAACCAGGCTGCCAGCGCCAGCGCACCGGCGCCCGCCATGATCATCGCCAGTCGGTAGCCAGTCATGTAGGAGGCAGCCATCGCCGCCTGTAGCCGCTCGGGGGCGGATTCGATGCGATAGGCGTCGATAACGATATCCTGCGTGGCCGAGGCAAAGGCCACCAGCAGGGCAAACATCGCCAGCTGGGCCAGCTCGGTCTTGGGATCGCAGAACGCCATGCCGACCAGCGCGGCGGCAATCAACAACTGGGAGAAGAACATCCAACTGCGGCGACGCCCCAGCAGCGCGGAGAGCAACGGCAGCGGCATGCGATCCACCAGCGGCGACCACAGCCATTTAAAGCCATAGGCGAGCGCCACCCAGCTCATATAGCCGATATCGGTCAGGCTGACATCGGCCTCGCGCAACCAGAATGAGAGGGTACCGAACACCAGCAGCAGCGGCAGACCCGATGAAAAACCCATGGCAAAGAGAATAAACACCCGAAATTCGAGATAGACGGCGAGGGACTCTCTCCAGCTTGGTTTGCGGATCATGTTCAACTACCTGACGACTTTGGAAAAGTGCGTCATTTTGGCAGGTTGATGGCAGATAGCCAAGGCGAGCAAAGAGATAGGTCAAAGAAGCCCGGATAGAGAAAAGGCCCATCCCGAACGGGATGAGCCTTGTATTGTGACCTGACGAAGCGAGGTGACGAACCGCGTCCGGAGAGTTACTTGCCCGCTTTCTTGTCGACTTTCTTGTCTGCCGGAGTTTCTGCCAGCAAGACCACCTTCTTCAGAATGATGGGACTGGTCGGCACATCGTTGGCGCGCAGAATGGGGCTGTAACCGGTCTGTACCTGAGCCAGTTTGTCCAACACCTCCATCCCCTGAACCACCTGACCGAACACGGTATAACCCGCAGAGCCACCGGCGTTGAGGTTATTGTTGTCGACCAGATTGAAGTAGAACTGGCGAGTAGCGCTGTCGACCGCCTGGGTGCGAGCCATGGCGATGGAGCCACGCTTGTTGGGCAGACCGCCACGCGACTCGTTGACCACAGGCTCATAAGTCGGCAGCTGCTGGAACTGCTGGTTGTAGCCCCCACCCTGCACCACGAAATCCTGGATCACCCGGTGGAAGATGCTGCCGTCATAGCTGCCATCAGCCACGTAACGCAGGAAGTTCTTCACCGTCTGGGGCGCCTGCTTGGACGCCAGCTCCACCACGATATTGCCGTGGTTGGTCTCCATTCTGACTTTCGGGCCCGCGAACGCCAGCGGGGCGATCAGCATGGCCAGCAACCAGAGTTTTTTCATCATCAGACCCCTGCACCGTTCGGTTGACCTTTCAGGTAACCGCGCAGCGCATCATCCGCCATGATCTGCTGCAGCACGCTACCCAGTTGCAGGTTCAGTGTAGACTCCAGATCGGCCATGCTTGGCTCGCTCGGGCTCTCCTTGCTGGAAGACATGTTGAACTGCTTGGTCAGACGGTTACCCTGGAAATCAGCGATCACCTGCAGGCTGACGCGGGACTTGGTGACATAGGTAAAGGTCTTCTCTTCCACATTGACTGCGGCGTTGGAGATCACCAGCGTCAGGTTGGTGGTGCCACTGTTGCCCACTTCGAGACCCTGGCTGCGCAGACCTTCGGCCAGCCGCTCGGCCATCAGCAGGTTGAGCGGACGCTCGCTGTTGACCAGCACGGGCGCTTTCTCTTTATGTTTGATGGAGAAGACGTAGGCAGCCTCACGCTTGTCTACCCCTTCCATGGTGATGCGATTGCCAGAGTAGTATTGCTGGTTGGCGGGGATCACCTGCGGATTGAGCAGCGCTGTCTCCGGCCAATGAGTGGCACACCCGCCCAGCATCAGGGCGGCCAGCAGCAAGAGTGACTTTTTCATCATGGTTTCCTTTGGCTTTAGCGTTTGATGGCTTTCAAAATAACGAATTTGCTGTTCGACGCAACGACTTGTGCGTTGGCAAACAAGCGCTTGAGTTTGTTGTGATAGTCCAGATGACGGTTGCCTACTATCCAGAGTTCCCCCCCCTGAGGCAACACCCGGTGCGCATCGCTGAACATCTGCCAGGCGATATGATCGGTGATCGCCTGCAACTGATGGAAAGGAGGGTTGCAGAGGATCCGATCCGCCGAGCCGACCGCCACCCCGTCGAGACAGTTATTGACCATAAAGCGGGCACGCGGCAGTGCATCAGGCAGATTGTGCTCGACGTTGAGCTGTGCCGAGGCGACTGCCATATAGGATTCATCGATAAAGGTCACCTCCACCTCGCTGTCTTTGGCGAGCAGCGACAGACCCAGCACCCCGTTGCCACAGCCCAGATCGATCACCTTGCGGGCACTGTGGATGGGCAGGTTGTCCAGCATAAAGCGGGCACCGATATCGAGACTGGTGCGCGAGAAGACGTTGGCATGGTTGTGGATGAGCATGCCACTCCCCTCCAGCGGCCAGACAGTCGGGAAGGGGTTGGCCAGCGCGGGACATTCAGCCTGCGGCTCGCAGTGAATGAGGCGCGCCTTCTTCCAGGCCAGCGAGGTACGGGTAGGCCCCAGATACTTCTCGAATAACTTGAGAGTTGAGGTATGAATATCCTTCGCCTTGCCGGCTGCGATAACGCGGGTTGCCGGTGTCACCACCGCACGCAATGCCAGCAGTTGCTGCTCCAATAGAGCCTGATATTTGGAGACCTTGATCACTACCAGCGCAGGGGCATCGGGCAGCGGCGCCAGCGCATCCTGCAAGCGGATCCCGCCTGCATCCAGCCCGTTTTCGGCCAGATTGGCCAGGGTCGCCCGCTCACTGATGTAGGAGTCGGTGACGCAGCAGGGGGAGTGCGGATGCAGATAGGCGGCCAGCGCGCCAAAACCGTCATTCATGATGATGACGGGGCCCGCCTGCTCGAGGGGAGACTCCGCCAGGGTATTGATCAGATATTCGTCAGCCGCATCCCAGGCTTGCAGGGTCTCCTGACTCTGGCGCGGATAGCGGTAGAGCGTGAGCTGGCAATGGGGAGTGTCGAGAAGGGTTTGCATAGGAAGAGTCCAACCTCGGCTTGATTCGTGTATACAGGCGCCAGGGGCGACGCAAAGTGGCGCTATTCTAGCGAGGAGCAGGAATTTCACCAGTTCGATGCGCATCAAGAGAGCAACTGGCGGGTGATTTCCCTCTTACGGGGGCTTATTCCATCCCGCGACTGCCGATAGAATGGCCCGACATTCACTCTGGAAGCCGATCCGATGACCATCCAACAACTGATTGAAGCCAAGCTGACCGCCGCCCTCTCCCCCACCGTGCTGGAGGTGATCAACGAGAGCCACATGCACCGTGTGGAACCGGGATCTGAGAGCCACTTCAAGGTGGTGATCGTCAGCGAGCAATTTACAGGGCAGCGGCTGCTGGCCCGTCATCGTCAGGTCAATGCTGTGCTGGCCGACGAGCTGGCCGGTGCCGTTCATGCACTGGCACTGCATACCTACACAGAGACCGAGTGGCGGGAAAAAGGCCACGCCCCGCGCACCCCGAGCTGCGTTGGCAAACCGTCACTCTCCTGAAAGCGGTTGTACCACAGGATTTCCCTCAAGAACCTGCCAACAAAAATTAAACAAATTTCCCCCATTGGCCCCGAAAAGGCTATATCCAAGGGGGTATATTTCGGCATCAAGGCGTTTTTGCTGATAGTGGAGGCAACGGCAAATACCCCCATCGAGGTATCGAAATAAAAAAACCTTTAAAACCACTACTTACAAGGTGTCAGGGGCTTATTCATTGCAGGTTAATTTTGTGATGGCACGGGGATTTTGCCCATTTGGCATGGCAGAAAATGCACCTTAAGTGGTAAACTCAAGCGCTTTTGAGTGAGCCTGCATGTT
The DNA here is from genome assembly GCF_040907905.1 of Aeromonas sp. s13. Taxonomy (NCBI): domain Bacteria; kingdom Pseudomonadati; phylum Pseudomonadota; class Gammaproteobacteria; order Aeromonadales; family Aeromonadaceae; genus Aeromonas; species Aeromonas sp. s13. The sequence goes on from NZ_JBFOCS010000032.1 coordinate 53,518, forward strand.
GAATAATTGTTGAGCCTGCCCACCTGGCGCAACCACAACATCGACTCATTCAACCACCCGTCGTGATGTATTTCTCGGCGCTAACCAACCTCTCCCGTAACGGTAGTGCAAGTAAGTATGATTACAATCAAAAGAGGACTGGACATCCCCGTGCTGGGTGCGCCAGAGCAAGTAATCTACGATGGCCCCGCCATCACCCGTGTTGCGACACTGGGCGAGGAGTTTGTGGGGATGCGACCTACTATGTTCGTCAAAGTAGGTGATCGCGTCATCAAAGGTCAGGATCTTTTTGAAGACAAGAAGAATCCGGGCGTTAAATTCACAGCTCCTGCCACCGGTGTGGTTTCAGAGATCAACCGTGGTGCCAAACGTGTTCTCCAGTCTGTGGTCATCGACCTGGACGGTTCCGATGAACAGGTGACGTTTGAGCATTTTGCCTCTGCCGAGCTGGCCAAGCTCGAGCGCAGCAAGGTGCAAGAGATCCTGGTCGCATCAGGTCAGTGGACTGCGTTGCGTACCCGTCCGTTCAGCAAAGTCCCCGCGGTAGCGTCTGCCCCGCGCGCCATCTTTGTGACTGCAATGGACACCAACCCGCTGGCAGCCGATGCCGAGCTGATTATCAAGGAACAGCCGCAGGCCTTCCTCGATGGTCTGGCCGTATTGACCCGCCTGACCGACGGCGCCGTCTACGTCTGTAAAGGCGAAGGCAGTCTGCCCCACTCTCCGCTGGCTCAGGTCAAGGAAGAGATCTTCGTTGGTCCGCACCCTGCCGGTCTGCCGGGTACCCATATCCACTTCCTGGATCCGGTCAGCAGCACCAAGGTGCAGTGGCACATCAACTATCAGGATGTGATTGCATTCGGCAAGCTGTTCACCACCGGTCAGATCTTCACTGACAAGGTGATCGCCCTGGCTGGCCCGAACGTGCTCAAGCCGCGTCTGCTGCGTACCCGTCTGGGCGCCTGCATCAGCCAGCTCACCAACAATGAGCTGCGTGCCGACGAAAACCGTATCATCTCCGGTTCTATCCTGAGTGGTGCCAAAGCCGAAGGTGTTCACGACTACCTGGGCCGCTACCACAATCAGGTTTGCGTGCTGGGTGAAGGTCGCGAGAAAGAGTTCCTGGGCTGGATCAACCCCAGCGCCAACAAGTTCTCTATCACCCGTACCACCCTCTCTCATCTGATGAAGGGCAAGCTGATCAACTTCACCACCACTACCAACGGTAGTGACCGTTCCATGGTGCCTATCGGCAACTATGAGCGGGTGATGCCACTCGACATCCTGCCGACCCTGCTGCTGCGGGACATGGTCTCCGGCGATACCGACGGTGCGCAAGCACTGGGCTGCCTGGAGCTGGATGAGGAAGATTTGGCGCTCTGTACCTTTGTCTGCCCCGGCAAGACAGAGTACGGCCCGATCTTGCGTGAGTGCCTGACCAAGATTGAACTGGAAGGTTAAGCGATGAGTTTCAAGCAACTTCTTGAAAATATGGAACACCACTTCGAACCGGGTGGAAAGTACGCCAAGTACTATGCCCTGTTCGAAGCGGCGTACACCCTGTTCTATACCCCGGGTAGCGTTACCCGCAACGCCTCCCACGTTCGTGATGCGCTCGATCTGAAGCGCATGATGATCATGGTGTGGCTAGCCGTGTTCCCGGCCATGTTCTGGGGCATGTACAACGTTGGTAACCAGGCGATTGCCGCCATTGCCCACATGGGCTCGGCTGCTGGTGCCAGCAGCTGGCAATATGCCCTGGCTACCATGCTGGGCGCCTCCCTCGATCCGGCTGTTGCCGGTATCGGCAGCAAGATGCTGATTGGCGCCACCCACTTCTTCCCGATCTACATCACCGTCTTCTTTGTCGGTGGTTTCTGGGAAGTGCTGTTCGCCATGGTGCGTAAACACGAGATCAACGAAGGCTTCTTCGTAACCTCCATCCTGTTTGCCCTGATCGTGCCGCCCGAGCTGCCCCTGTGGCAAGCTGCACTGGGTATCACCTTCGGTGTGGTGATGGCCAAAGAGGTGTTCGGTGGTACCGGCAAGAACTTCCTGAACCCGGCGCTTGCTGGCCGTGCGTTCCTGTTCTTCGCCTACCCGGGCCAGATCTCCGGTGACGCCGTATGGGTTGCCGTTGACGGCTTCTCCGGCGCGACTGCCCTGAGCCAGTGGGCCCAAGGCGGCCAGATGGCGCTGATCAACGGTGCAACCGGCCAGGCTATCAGCTGGATGGACGCTTTCCTGGGTAACCTGCCTGGTTCCATCGGTGAAGTCTCTACCCTGATGATTCTGCTGGGTGCCGCCATGATCGTCTACATGCGCATCGCCTCCTGGCGCATCATCGCCGGCGTGATGATCGGTATGATCGCCACCTCCCTGCTGTTCAACGTCATCGGTTCCGATACCAACCCCATGTTCAACATGCCGTGGCACTGGCATCTGGTACTGGGTGGCTTCGCCTTCGGTATGGCCTTCATGGCGACCGACCCTGTCTCCGCAGCCTTTACCAACAAAGGCAAGTGGTGGTATGGCGCCCTGATCGGCGTAATGGTCGTGCTGGTTCGCGTGGTCAACCCTGCGTTCCCGGAAGGCATGATGCTGGCCATTCTGTTTGCGAACCTGTTTGCTCCCCTGTTTGACCACTTCGTCGCTCAGGCAAACATCAAGCGGAGGATTGCTCGTGGCGTTTAATAAAGATTCAACCCTCGGCACCGTCAGCGTGGTCACAGGCCTCTGTCTGGCCTGTTCCATCGTGGTATCCGTTGCCGCTGTGGGCCTGCGTTCTACCCAGCAGGAAAACAAGGCGCTGGACAAGCAAAGCAACATTCTCGCCGTAGCCGGTGTGGATGTGAGCGAAGTGGCCAAGCGCGACCTGGCCAAACTGTACGGCGAGAAGATCGAAGCGCGTCTGGTGGATCTGGCGACCGGTGACTTTGTTGACGGCGATGCCGACAACTTCGACACCAAGCAGGCAGCCAAAGATCCGGCCCGCAGCATCCGTCTTGCCGCCGCTGACGACAAGGCCAGCCTGCGTCAGATCTCCAAGCAGATCCCGGTGTTCTTCGCCAAGGATGCCGAAGGCAAGATCGACAGCATCATCCTGCCCATCTACGGTCAGGGTCTGTGGTCGACCATGTATGCCTTCGTGGCCGTTGCCGCTGATGGCCAGACCATCAAGGGCATCACCTACTATGACCACGGTGAAACCCCGGGTCTGGGTGGCGAGATCGAAAACCCGGCCTGGCAGGCGCTGTTCAAGGACAAGAAACTGTTCGACCAGAATGGCATGCCGGCGCTGCGCGTCATCAAGGGCCATGCTCCGGCGGGCTCCGAGCACGAGATCGATGGTCTCTCCGGTGCCACTCTGACCGGTAACGGCGTACAGCATACCTTCGACTTCTGGATGGGTCCCAAGGGCTTCGGTCCTTTCCTGGCCAAGGTTCGTGCAGGAGAAATCAACAATGGCTGACAAGAGCGAAATGAAGAAGTTGCTGTTGACGCCTGTGCTGGGCAACAACCCCATCGCCTTGCAGGTGCTGGGCGTCTGTTCTGCACTGGCGGTTACCAGCCAGATGAAAACTGCGTTTGTAATGACCCTCGCGGTCATGGCGGTCACCGCCTTCTCAAACCTGTTCATCTCCCTGATCCGCAACCAGATCCCGAACAGCGTCCGGATCATCGTGCAGATGGCGATCATCGCCTCACTGGTTATCGTGGTTGACCAGGTGCTCAAGGCTTACGCCTATGACATCTCCAAGCAACTGTCGGTCTTCGTGGGTCTGATCATCACCAACTGTATCGTAATGGGCCGCGCTGAAGCGTACGCCATGAAGAGTGCCCCGCTGCCCTCCTTCCTGGATGGTATCGGCAACGGTCTGGGCTATGGCGCCATTCTGCTGAGCGTCGCGACCGTGCGTGAACTGCTGGGCTCCGGCACCTGGTTCGGCATCGAGTTGCTGCCGCTGGTGAACAACGGTGGCTGGTATGTGCCCAACGGCCTGCTGCTGCTGCCGCCGAGTGCATTCTTCATCATTGGTCTGATCATTTGGGGCGTACGCACCAAGGATCCCAAGCAGGTGGAGGCGAAGGATTAAGGTATGGAACACTATCTGAGTCTGTTGATTAAATCGATCTTCATCGAAAACCTGGCACTCTCCTTCTTCCTGGGGATGTGTACCTTCCTGGCGGTGTCCAAGAAGGTAAAGACCTCCATGGGTCTGGGTATTGCCGTTATTGTAGTGCAGACCATCGCGGTTCCTGCCAACAACCTGATCTACAACTACGTGCTTAAAGATGGCGCTCTGGTATCCGGTCTGGATCTGAGCTTCCTGAGCTTCATCACCTTCATCGGTGTGATTGCAGCACTGGTACAGATCCTGGAGATGGCGCTGGACAAGTACTTCCCGGCACTCTACAACGCGCTGGGTATCTTCCTGCCGCTCATCACCGTGAACTGCGCCATCTTCGGTGGCGTCTCCTTCATGGTGCAGCGTGACTACAACTTCATGGAGTCTGTGGTCTACGGTGTGGGTTCAGGGGCAGGCTGGATGCTGGCGATCGTTGCGCTGGCTGGTATCCGCGAGAAGATGAAGTACTCCGATGTTCCGGAAGGCCTGCGCGGTCTGGGCATCACCTTCATCACCGCCGGTCTGATGGCGCTGGGCTTCATGTCCTTCTCTGGTATCTCCCTGTAATCGGCTTTCCTGCAATCAGAAAGGAACGATAGATGGAAATTATTTTGGGTGTGGTCATGTTTACCGTGATCCTGCTGGCACTGGTGGCAGTCATTCTGTTCGCCAAGTCCAAGCTGGTGACCGCGGGCGACGTGACAATCAGCATCAACGGTGACCCGGCCAAGGCTGTGACCAGCCCGGCCGGTGGCAAGCTGCTCGGCGTGCTGGCTGGCAGCGGTATCTTCGTCTCCTCCGCCTGTGGCGGCGGTGGCTCCTGCGGCCAGTGCAAGGTACGGGTGAAATCCGGTGGCGGCGACATTCTGCCGACCGAACTGGATCACATCAGCAAGGGCGAAGCCCGTCATGGCGAGCGTCTGGCCTGTCAGGTTACTGTTCGCTCCGACATGGATATCGAACTGCCGGAAGAGATCTTCGGGGTGAAGAAGTGGGAATGTACTGTTATCTCCAACGATAACAAAGCCACCTTCATCAAGGAGCTCAAACTGCAGATCCCCGACGGCGAGAGCGTACCGTTCCGCGCCGGTGGTTATATCCAGATTGAAGCCCCGGCTCACCACGTGCACTACAAGAACTTCGATATTCCCGAGGAGTATCGCGGTGACTGGGATCGCTTCAAGATTTTTGAGCTGGAGTCCAAGGTCGATGAGCCGATCATCCGTGCCTACTCCATGGCCAACTATCCGGAAGAGTTCGGCATCATCATGCTGAACGTGCGTATCGCAACCCCGCCCCCGAGCAACTGGACTGCCCCTCCGGGACAGATGTCCTCCTACATCTTCAGCCTGAAGGCTGGCGACAAGGTGACGATCTCCGGTCCGTTCGGTGAGTTCTTCGCCAAGGATACCGATGCCGAAATGGTATTCATCGGTGGTGGTGCAGGTATGGCGCCGATGCGTTCCCATATTTTCGACCAGCTGCGTCGCCTGAAGTCCAAGCGCAAGATGAGCTTCTGGTACGGTGCCCGTTCCAAGCGCGAAATGTTCTATGTCGAAGACTTTGACATGCTCGCCGCCGAGAACGAGAACTTCACCTGGAACGTCGCCCTGTCTGATCCGCAACCGGAAGACAACTGGGACGGCTACACCGGCTTCATCCACAACGTGCTCTACGAGAACTATCTCAAGAACCACGAAGCACCGGAAGATTGCGAGTTCTACATGTGTGGACCTCCGGTGATGAACGCTGCCGTCATCAACATGCTCAAAGACTTGGGCGTTGAAGACGAAAACATCCTGTTGGATGACTTTGGTGGTTAATCCATGCACAGTGTTGTAAAGACCTGGCTAGCCTTCGGGCTAGCCTTTTTCTTGACTGGGTGCGGTCAGGAGACGGTCCAATCCAAACCGGAGATCCATATCACCGGTAGCACCATGGGCACTTACTACTCCATCAAGGTGGCGGACAGCGCCATCAGCGATCCGGCCAAGCTTCAAGCTGAGGTGGATGTCTTGCTGGAGCGGGTCAACGATCAGATGTCGACCTATCGCCCCGATTCCGAACTGTCACGCTTCAACCAGAGCCGTGACAACAAACCGGTAGTGGTCTCCCGCGATACCGCACGGGTCGTCACAGAGGCCATTCATATTGGCCGTGAGAGCCAGGGGGCGCTGGACGTCACCGTTGGCCCCTTGGTCAATCTGTGGGGCTTTGGCCCGGACAAGAAGCCGACCAAGGTTCCCTCCGACGAGCTGATCACCCAGACTCGCCAGAAGACCGGTCTGGGCAACCTGCACGTCATCACCTCGGTGGATGCCGATACCCTGCAAAAAGATATTCCGGATCTCTACGTCGATCTCTCCGCCATCGCCAAGGGCTTTGGTGTGGACAAGGTAGCCGAGTATCTGGAGTCACTGGGTGCGCGTAACTATCTGGTGGAGATTGGCGGCGAGCTGCGGATCAATGGCGTCAACGGCAAGGGTCACCCCTGGCGCGTGGCCATCGAGAAGCCCACCGCAGGCACCGGCACGGTGCAAGAGGTGATCGTGCCCGGTGACAACGGGGTGGCCACCTCCGGCGATTACCGCAACTACTATGAACTGGATGGTCAGCGCTTCTCCCACACCATAGATCCGCGCAGCGGCAAACCGATCCAGCACCGTCTGGTATCGGTCACCGTGATCCACCCCTCCTGCATGACCGCAGACGGGCTGGCCACCGTGTTTATGGTGATGGGGACCGAGAAGAGCCTGGCCTATGCCAACGAGCGCGGCCTGGCGATCTTCGTGATCACCAAGACGGACAACGGCTTTGAAGAGGCTTACTCCGATGCCTTCAAGCCCTATCTGGTCAAGAAGTAAGAGGTAGAGATGCAGATTTTTCTGATCACCTTCGGGGTATTCATGCTGGTGATAGCCGCCATGGCTATCGGTTACATCTTCCAGAAGAAGACCATCTCCGGCTCCTGTGGCGGTCTGGGTAGCGTCGGCATCGAGAAAGAGTGCGATTGCCCGGAACCCTGCGACAACCGCAAGAAGAAGATGGCCAAGGAAGAGGCCCGCCGCAAGATGCTGGAAGAGAACCGCATCATCTGATGACTCTGGTTTTTCAGTAAACAAAAGCGCGCTATCGGCGCGCTTTTTACTGGGCGTTATCTTGCGTTAACGGTCAGGGCTGACGTTCGATATAGAGGATCACCTCGCCAAGATGGATACCGAACTTGCTGATCTCGGCACGATTGATCAGACGATCTTCGTCCAGCAGATACATCCAGTCATCGAAGCTCACCCGCACGACCTCGCCATCCGGCAGCGCCAGATCGAGCTGATAACGCCAGTTGAGGGCGAACCCTTCGCTTTTACCCACCGCCTCTCCCACCACATCGGAAGCAGTACCTCGCCAGTGACCGTCAACCCCCTTGCTCAGATACCAGGTACGGGTCTGCTGGCGGCCATCATCAAAGTAGAACTGCTCGAACAGCTCTCCCTTGCCATCCTTCCAACGACCCACCATCTCGACCCGAAAGCGACTGGTCACTTCGCCGCTGCGGTCGGTCACCAGGCCGTGAGCCACCATTTTGCCGTTGAAGAAACGGGCGAGATCCCAGTTTGGCCCCTGCCCACGATAGTCATCGAGACTGGCACCACAGCCGCTCAGCAGCAAAAAAGGGAGCAGCAGCAACCAGCGGTATGCACGATAGAAGGACATCAAAGACTCCATGTTCAGGGTTGGCCACGCAGGCGGCGGGTAAGGGCGGGATCGCGGCTGTTGTCAGCCAGCCAGATGGCGAGAAAAGCGGCCGAGAATTGCGGATCGGCCAGGGTGCCGAGGGGTTTTTCTTGCCACCAGAAGTGGCCTGTCCCGCCCTTGTCGACATAGAAGGTGAGCTTGTCGCCTGCCTGCACATCGGGCCAGAGTGCAGCGAGCTGGCCAAGCCAGCGCTGATGCTCGGCGTCGGAGCCAAGACCGAGCCGCTGCCACTCCGCGGCAGTAGCGCTCAGCAGGTCTTCCCGCTCGATGGACCTGGCATAGGTGAGGGTCAGTGCCTGTGGATAGTGACCGGGCTGATAGTGCCCGCTTTCACTGTAGAGGGTGGCATCGTAGAGCTTGAACCATAGCCAGTTCATCTCCCCTTGCCCAACCGGGCGCAACTGCTGCCAGGGGGCGGAAGAAGCCTGCACCGCGGTTGCAGCAAAGAGCGTAAACGCCAGCAGCAGCGGGTTAATTCCACCCCATATGCCAGTGGTTGGGGTCTTCCAGTTCATGCCAGTCCATCTCCTGTTCCTGCAGGGTGTTGATATCCTGCATCACCACCTGCACCAGCTGCCCCTGCGCATCCCGCTGGCAGGCAACCACCAGATAGAAGCGATCAGTTAGCTCATGCTGGCTCTCTTTGGTCCATTTGGAAAAAAGCAACGAGTCGGTCGAAAAGGTGTTTGTCATGACTCACCCTCCAGCTTGACCATTACCCACAGGAGTACGGGTAACCACCACATCCAGATCACTGCCAGCAGCGCCGTGCTGATCCAGATGCCCCAAGGTAAGTGTACTGCCCCCATGGCGGCCCCCGCCACATAGGAGGAAGCACCGCCAAACGCGCCAAACAGCGCCTGCTGCCAGCGAGGCAAGCGCAGCAGCCAGCGCATACCGTGGGCCAGCGTCAGGGCAAAACCGAGCCAGAGCAGCACCAGCCAGAGGGGAAAACCGGACGGGAACCGGAACAGGCCGAGCTGCCAGAGCAGGACATCCAGCAGACAGCCGGCAACCGCGATGGGGAGCAGCCGCCAGTCACGCAGGCGGCTGGGTGAGAAGAGAAAGTGCAGCAACAACATTGCCAGCAGCGGGCCCGGCTGCTGCCACTTCACCGCCAGCAACCAGTAGAGGTTGAACCCCAGCAGGTGAGCCCACTGCCACATGGTCAGTGACCGCTTACTGGCACATCACCCGACCAGCCAGCGGGCCCCGGCTTGGCGGCCTCCAGCTGCACCAGACTGATGCTGCGCTCCCAGAATCCCCCCTCGCAATAGGCGAAGTAGAAGTGCCACAGCCGGATGAAATCCTGGCTGTAACCTAGCTTGGGCAGCTCGGGCGCCAACGCCAGAAAGCGATCGCACCAGTGAGCCAGGGTGCGGGCATAGTGATGGCCGTGATCATGCAACCGCACCAGCTGCATGTCGGTCTCCCGCGCCAGCAAACCCGCCATCTGGGAGACACTCGGCAGGCAGCCACCGGGGAAGATGTAGCGCTGGATGAAATCAACCCCGCGCAGATACTGGGCATGGCGCTGATCGGCGATGGTGATGGCCTGGATGAGCAGGCGACCACCGGGTTTGAGCAGCCGTGACAACTGGCGGAAATAGTCTGGCAGGAAGGCGTGGCCCACCGCCTCGATCATCTCGATGGAGACCAGCTTGTCATAGGTGCCCTCCAGCTTGCGGTAATCCTCCAGCAGCAAGGTGATGCGATCCCCCAGCCCCTCCCGCGCAATCCACTCCTTGGCATAGTCATGTTGGGCCCGGGAGATAGTCGTGGTGGTCACCCGGCAGCCATAGTGGCGGGCGGCATAGACAGCAAGGCCACCCCAGCCGGTGCCGATCTCCAGCAGATGATCGTCAGGCCCTAACTCGAGCCGCTCGCAGATGGTGCGCAGCTTGGCCTGCTGCCCCTCTTCCAAAGTGGCCTCGGCGCTCGGATAGATGGCGCTCGAGTACTGCATATGGCTGTCGAGAAACCCCTGATAGAGGGTATTGCCGAGATCGTAGTGGGCGGCGATGTTGGAGCGCGAACCGGTCAGGGTATTGCGGTTGAGCCAGTGGCGCACCTTGTTGAAGGGGAAACTGAGCCAGCCAAGGCGCCGCTCAAGGGAGTCGAGCAGGGTCAGGTTGCGGGCCAGCAGCCGCACCAGCGCCACCGGGTCCGGGCTGGTCCAGAGCCCCTCCACCCAGGTTTCCCCAGCGGCAATGCTGCCCCCCAGCAACAGGCGACGATAGAAGGCAGGCTCCAGCACCACCAGTTCGGCATGCAGATCGGTGCCCGCGACGCCAAAGCTGTGGCGCTCACCGCCATCCCGCAGCAGCAGTTGGCCATGTTCGAGGCGACCCAGCAGATTGAGCAGCAGTTGTCTTGCCCCCTTGTCGATGAAAGAGGCAGAGAGGGTTGAATGAGCAAGTTCCATTAGCGGCTCTCCGGATGGGTAAAAATCGGTGTTCGTTTGATAAAAAGACGCAGTGCCTGCCAGTAGATCCCGAGCAGCACCTTCATGGTCATCCATGGCCAGCGGGCCAGCAGGGCCACCAGCCCCTTGCGCGACAAGGGTTCGCGAGTGAGCGCCAGGGTGGCGTCAAACAGCTTGGCTTCACCGGATACGGGATGGCTCTCGATATGGATCAGAGTCTCCTGCGCGGGCGGCCTGATCCGCCAGTGATAACGCATCGCCAGCCCCATAAAGGGGGATACGTGAAAATCCTTGTCATGGGGTGCCAGCGCCGCCAGATCGAGCAGGTAGTAGTGACGCTCGTTCCAGGGGGTGTTCGACACCTCTGCCAGCAGATAGCGCGCCTCGCCCTGCCGGTAGCAGAAGTAGAAGTTGACCGGGCTGAAGTAGAACCCCAGACAGCGCACATTGCCGAGCAGCAGTACCCGCCCCTCGGGCTCGGCATCGCCACCCAGCTCGCTCACCTTCTGCCACACCGCCTGCTTGAGGCTTCCCTCACTCCCCTTGAGATAGTCATGGCGGTGAAACGAGAGCAGCCCAGCCCGCTCAACCCCGAACCAGCGCCCCTGATCGAGCTGCGGCAGCTCGTCGAGATCCAGTCCCAGCATAAAAAGGCTGTAGGAGAAGGCGTGGGGCCGCGGTGCAAAACGGCGGTGGCGCACCGAACCCAGCCAAATGGCGCTGGTGACGCCAGCCAGTTCGTCGGCACGCTCATGTTCGGTAGCCACGGTGGCGCCGTTCATAGCTCGGCCCCGAAGCGCCTGGCGACATCCAGCGCGCTGCGTACCCCATCCTCATGGAAGCCGTTGTACCAGTAGGCGCCACAGAAATGGGTGTGCTGCTGGCCGCAGATCTCCGCGCGCCGCTGCTGGGCGGCAATAGAGGCCTGATTGAACACCGGATGGTGATAGACGAAGCGGCGCAGCACCTTGCTCTCATCCACCTTGCCCTTGGGGTTGAGGCTGACGCAGAAGGGCTCCGGCGAGTTCACCCCCTGCAGGATGTTCATGTTGTAGCTCACCAGCGGCCGCGCCTCGTCATTGCCATCGAGCTGATAGTTCCAGCTGGCCCATGCCTTGCGGCGGGTGGGCAGGCAGCGGGCATCGGTATGGAGCCAGACATCGTTGGCCTGATAGGGAATGTCGCCGAGGATGGCCTGCTCCCGCTCGCCGGGCTCCGCCAGCAGCGCCAGCGCCTGATCGCTGTGGCAGGCGAAGATCACCTCGTCAAACCGCTCCTCGCCGTAACTGCTCTGGATCACCACGCCATCCGCGTCCCGCCGTACGCTCTGCACCGGACAGGCGAGGCGGATCTGCGACTGCCAACCCGCTGTAAGGGGGCCGATATATTCCCGCGAGCCACCCGGGATCACGTACCACTGGGGGCGATTGGCCACATCGAGCAGACCGTGGTTGGCAAAAAAGCGCAGGAAGAAGCCAAGGGGGAAGGCGCGCATATCGGCCAGGGTCGATGACCAGATTGCCGCCCCCATCGGCAAGATGTAGTGGCGGGCGAAGTAGTCGCTAAACTCCCCCGCCAGCAAAAAATCCCCCAGGGTCAGCTCGGGGCCCGCCCCCTGATGCTGACCATCCGCCAGCCAGGCCCGCGCCTCCCGGTTGAACCGCAGGATCTCGGCGACAAAGCCATAGAAGCGCGGACTCAGCAGATTGCTGCGCTGGGCAAACAAGGTGTCGAGGTTATGGCCGTTATACTCCAGCCCCTCCGGGCTCTTCACCGAGAAGCTCATCTCGGCCGGTTGCCGCGCCATGCCGATCCGAGCCAGCAACTTCAAGAAGTTGGGGTAGGTGCGATCGTTGAAGACGATAAAGCCGGTGTCGATGGCATAGCTGCGGCCAGCCTGAGTCACATCGACGGTGGCGGTGTGACCGCCCAGGGTTGGCGCCGCCTCGAACAGGGTGATGTCATGGAGTTTGTGGAGCAGAAAACCGGCAGTGAGCCCCGAGATCCCTGAACCGACGATGGCAATCTTTTTCTTCATGAATGGCTTCCTTTCGATACGAGTGCGCGGCCAAGGCGCAGCCAGAGCCCCACCGGCAGCGCACCAAGCAGGCGCAGCAGCCAGATGAAACGGCGGGGAAAGTGGATTTGGTGACGACCAGCGGTCAGGCCGTCCATGATGGCGCGGGAGGCCTCTTCCACCGTCACCAGACAGGGCATGGGAAAATCATTTTTGGCGGTGAGCGGCGTCTGGACAAAGCCGGGGCGGATCAGGGTCACCCCGATCCCTTTGCTGGCCAAATCGAGGCGCAAGGTATCCGCCAGATAGTCGAGGGCCGCCTTGGAGGCGCCATACGCCTCGGCTCGCGGCAGCGGCAGCCAGCTCACCGACGAGCTGACGATGGCCAGCCGTGACCCAGCCCCGAGCAACGGCAAGAAGGCGGCCAGCGCATGGCCGGTGGCGGTCAGATTGGTCTCAATCACCCGGGCAAACAGCTCGCTGTCAAACCCCTCGCCGACATCCATGTACTCGCAGTTGCCTGCGTTGAGGATTATAAGATCGAGGGATGGCAGCGTAGCCGCCACCCCGCTCATTGCGGCCAGATCACGGGCATCGAACTGCAGCGGCGTGACACCATCCAGCCCCAGCGCCTGCAGCCGTTCGCCATCGCGACCACAGCCCCACACCTGCCAGCCTGCCCGCCGGTAATCCAGCGCCAACTGGCGACCGATGCCGGAGGTCGCGCCTGTAATAAGCACCCGGCCGCTCATGCGCCAAGCCTCATCTTGATAGTGCGCACCACGGGCCCGAGCAGCGGCAACTGCTCGTAGAGCATGGCGCCCAGGTCAAAATAGTCCCGGTGCTGGCACACCTTGCCCGCTTCGTCGAATTCGAGGCGGGTGGCCCCTTCCACCGTCACCGGCTCACCACCACGCAATCTGGGGTGAGAGAAGGTCATAGTCCAGCCGAGCCAGGCCTGCGGCCCTTGCTGCTGCTGACTGGTGATGACGAAGCGACAGTAGGCGAGGCGCTGATAGAGGGCGGCAAAATAGTCGCCAAGGGCCGCCAGCCCCTCGATACGGTGGGCCGGATCGGTAAAGACCACCTGTTCGGCATAGACCTCGGGCAAGCGGTGCAACTGCTGTTTGTCCAGTTGCTGATAGAGGCCAATAAAGCGGGCCAGCGGCTCGTTCATCCTATTTCTCCAGAGAGCGAAACATCTCGATGGCTCTCACCCGGGCTACGGCGTGATCCACCATGGGTGCCGGATAATCCTGTCGCCCCTTGAGTCGCAGCCAGTCGTGGGGCTGATGCACATAAGCTGCAGGAATATCGGCCAGTTCAGTTACCCAGGTACGGATAAACTCCCCTTGTGGATCAAATCGTTGCCCCTGAGTGGTGGGGTTGAAGACCCGAAAGTAGGGCGCCGCGTCGGCGCCGGTGCCCGCTGCCCACTGCCAGCCGCCGTTGTTGGCCGCCAGATCTCCATCGATGAGCCGACTCATGAAGTAATCCTCCCCGAGCCGCCAGTGGATATGGAGATCCTTGGTGAGAAAGCTCGCCACTATCATCCGCAGCCGGTTATGCATCCAGCCGGTGGCATTGAGACAGCGCATCGCCGCATCGACGATGGGGTAACCGGTACGCCCCTCGCACCAGGCGGCGAAGGCATCCGGATCCCAGCTCCACGGCAGCGCTGCGGTCTCCTGTTTGAAGGGGCGATTCATGGAGAGGGTCGGGATCAGCACCAGCAGGTGGCGATAGAACTCACGCCAGATAAGTTCGTTGAGCCAGACAAAGCCGGGCTGAGCCTTGGACTGGGGCCGATAGCCAAGCCGCTGCTGGAGCGCCGCCACGCACTGACGGGGGCTGATGATGCCCGCCGCCAGATAGGGGGAAAGCACGGACGTGCCCGCGATGGCAGGAAAATCACGGGTCTCCCCATAGTCGAGCACTGCCTGCTCCAGAAAATCGTTCAAACGACGCAGAGCTTCCGCCTCCCCCACTGGCCAGCGGGGATCAGCCATCAGCTCGCTGAGCGCTTCATCAACCCACTCCCGCTCGGCCAGCGGTAACCAAGGCAAGGGCTCGCCACGGCGCGCTGGGGCACGGTGAATGACGAAGCCATCCTCGTCGAGAGCCTTGAGCCAGGCGCGGCTGAAAGGGGTAAAGACCTTGAACATCTCCCCCGAGCCGGTCAGCACCCGCCCCGGCGGCAATACGCAACAGCCGTTGAGCCAGTGACAACTCACCTCCTGCTCTGCCAGCGAGGCGCTCACGGCGTGATCGCGGCGCTGCTCGTCGATCTCGATAGCCTGATTGGCGTAGAGCTGGGTCACCCCCAGCTCGCGGCAGAGGTCTGCTAGCGCAGCGGGCGCCTCGGCAAAAGTCTCCACTCGCAGCAGATGGAGCGGGATGCCAAGGGCCGCCAGCTCGCGGCCCAGCACATCGACCTGCGCCAACATAAAGCGCTGACGAATGGGGGCCATTTTGTGCTGCCGCCACTGGGCAGGAGAGATGATAAAGAGCGCGGCGACCGGCTCATCACCGGCGCAGGCATGGCGTAGCGCCGGGTTGTCGGCAAGGCGCAGATCATTGCGCAACCAGACCAGTCTCATGATTTTTTCCTCCCGCGTCCGCTGGTGCCAGCAGCATCTGGGGCATCCGCCATCAGCTCGGCAAGGCTCGCCTGCCAGCCATGCGCTTTAAGCCACTCATCATCGTAGAGACGACCTAGTTCGCCAAACAGGCGCGTGCCTGCGGGCCACCCGGCGGCCAGCTCCTGTTTGCCAAGCCCTGCCCCCAACAATACCAGCCAGGGGGTAACGGCACGCCCCTCCAGCAAGCTGGCATGGCGCGGCTCGACCGCTCCCAGCAGTTGCACCTCATAACCCTGACCGATCAACTCGTAAGCGGCCCAGACCAGATCGAGGGGGCCGACTTGCCCCCAGCTCGCCAGCGTGATCGGCACGCCCTTCTCCTGCTCGATCAGATGGCGGGCGAAGCGGGTATGGAGCCAGCCCAGCCACACCTGTTGCAGCAGCTCGCCATCGGGCCGTTCACGCCACAGCCCC
Organism: Aeromonas sp. s13; assembly: GCF_040907905.1. NCBI lineage: Bacteria > Pseudomonadati > Pseudomonadota > Gammaproteobacteria > Aeromonadales > Aeromonadaceae > Aeromonas > Aeromonas sp. s13. The sequence continues at coordinate 68,899 of NZ_JBFOCS010000032.1, forward strand.
AGCAGCCGCTCCACCAGCGGTTGCAGTACCCGGCTGCGCACCAGCTCGAACGGGTAGCTCGCCAGCAGGTCGTTAAGCTCGGACTCCGCCTTGCGCTGGTTGAAGGCAAGCAGCGCCTGACTGAACTGCTCCAAGGTTTGCTGCCAGTGATCGCTCACCGGCTCAGAATGGGGTTCGCTCAAAAGCCCCTTCACCTGCCCGATACTCACTCCCCGATCCAGCCAACTCAGGATCTCGCCGATCTGGCGGATATCCTGCTCGCTATAGAGGCGGTGGCCCTTTTCGGTGCGAGCCGGTTGCACCAGACCGTAGCGGCGCTGCCAGGCGCGCAGGGTCACGGCGTTGACGCCGGTGAGGCGGGAGACCTCGCGAATGGGGTAGATCCCCTTATCAGCCAGAGGAGCAACTTCTTGCGATAAATCAGACATGACAACGTCCATCAAACAGAGGGGTAAAGCCCCCCGGCGCAAACCATGCGCCGGGGCAACAGAACGGATTCAGAGCCCGTAACGCAATTTCAGCGTATCGGGGTGTGGATTGAGATATACCTGCTCGGCGAGATAGGGATTGGGGTACTCGCGCAGGTAGTGGCGGATCAGGGTGAGCGGCACCAGCAAGGGGAATATGCCGGTGCGGTACTTGTCGATAGTATCGGCAAGCTCCTGCTTCTGGGCCGGGGTCAGCACCCGCTTGAAGTAGCCCTGCAGGTGCATCAGCACATTGGTGTGGCTGCGGCGGTTGGCTCGCAGGGTCAGCGCCGTCATCAACCCCTTGATGTAGTTGTCGGCCACCTCCTGCAAATTGGTGGACTTGCCCAGATTGCCAAGCAGCTTGCCGAGCGCCCGGTAGTGGGTGGTGGCGTGGGAGAGCACCAGATACTTGTAACGGGAGTGGAAGCGGATCAGCGCAGAAGCGGTGATGCCGCGGGCGCAGAGCTGCTGCCAGTCGTGGTAGGCGAAGACCCGCAGCACGAAGTTCTCCCGCAGGATGGGGTCGCACAGGCGGCCATCCTCTTCAACCGGCAGCAGGGGGTTGGCCTCCATCAACGCCTTGGCAAAGAGGCCGATCCCCTCCTTGGCGCTCCCCTCGTTGTTGGCGCCATAGACCTTGACCCGCTCCATACCGCAGCTGGGTGATTTGGCACAGAGGATATAACCGGAGATGAAGTCGAGCTGGCGTGCCTTCTGTTCGCTGAAGGCAATCAGCTTTTCGGTGACATCGAAACTACCGTTGCTCGCCTCGGCACGGATCTCGCCGTTGCGCTTGACCAGCCGGATGGCGGCGCGAGGCGCCCCTAGACCAATGGCCATCTCGGGACAGACGGGGTGATAGTCAAAGTGAGCGCCAAGATCCCGTTCGCAGAAGCTGGAGCGCTTGTGGCCCCCATCGAAACGTACCTCTTGTCCCAGCAGGCAGGCACTGATACCGACTTTAATCTTGTACATGATGACGCTCCTTGTATAAGCATTGATTCAGTTATAGCAGTTATACAAAAAAATGAAAGTTGTATAACTATTTGCGACTGATACGACACAAGGAGAAAAAGAGGATCACCGGAAAAAGAAAAAACCCATGGCGAACGCCATGGGTAAAAATCAAGACACTACGGACTACGGGAAGGGGGATTAGAAGCTGTACTTCACACCCAGGCTGGAGATGGAACCTTTTTGCAGATCCCAGTTGCGATAGGTGTAATCGGCAGTCAGCGCCCAGTTCTGGTTGAGCTTGTAGGCACCGCCCACCTTGAAGTCGTGCATATCGTCGGTCATGTTGGCGTAGCGATAAGCGGTGGAGAGCTCGACATTGCCGATGTCGTAGCGCAGACCCACTTCACCGTACATGCTGCCGCTATCTTTGCGAGCAACAGCATCCCACCCTTTGTTAGCGATATCGCTGGCAAGTTCACGCTCCAGCATGTAGCCGGTCACACCGGTTTCACCATAGAGGTTCAGACCCGTGCTCAGCGGAGTAAAGACACCAACACCGATGCTGGAGATCGACATGCTGTCGTTGCCGTTGCTGCGAGAGGTGTATTCAGTGCTGCCGCGACCATAGAAATTGGAGCCGAAGCTCTTGGAGAGATCCAGGCTCAGACCGCCAAAATCACGGGTTCCTTTGCTGTCATTGCTGAAGGTACCGCTGAGATAGTCGGATTTGGTGTGCGCCCAGGTGGCGGACCCCTTGGCGTAGCTAAAGGCATCCTGCGCCATGACGGAAGTAGAGGCAAACCCGGCCAGAACCAGAAGAGAGACAGTTGCTTTTTTCATGATGATAACTCCATGTGATTGGGCCCGTTGCTAGCGAGCTGGTATGGAGTCATTGTGCGGCGAAGTTCCCGGCTTGCCGAGCTGCAAGCTGTTGCAGAACCATGTCAGATGTAAGCAGATATTGCAGGGGGTGTCAGCGGCAACAAGTTGCCGACCCAAACAGTTTGCATGGGCCGGAACAACGCCAAATCAGCGGAAGACCACCTCGTCAATTTCGACCCGCACCAGCGGCTGACCGGTCAATCCGGCAGGACGGGGGATCTCGAGTGCCAGCGACGGACGGGCTTGCCCCTTGCGCAGATAGGTCTCCGGCAGACGATTCTCGGCAACCCAGAAGCGGGCCTCCTGACGGCTCAGCTGCACCCCGTCAGCACTGAACAGGGTCACCATGCCACGCACCCCGACCACATTGCGGGTGCCGGTATTGCTCACCATAAAGGTCAGCACCAACGGGTCAGATCCCTCGATCTTGTCCAGCTTGACCACCACACCGTCACGCGCCATCTGGGCAAGCAGTTCCGGATTGGCCTTGGCCTGATCGGTCAGCACCGGAGCAGCGACGGCCACCACGGCACCAGCCTTCCCATCAGTAGCCACGCCCTGTACGGACTCGGCCGGTTTGACCACCAGATACTCCCAGGTGAAGTCGTCGTTGAGCTGAACCTGCCGACCATCGGGCAGCGTCACCTGAGAAAGAGGGGCAGCCTGCGCCAGTACGGGGGAGAGGCACAGGGCAATCAGCAGACGGGAGAAGGGTTTCATTGGGCGAAGCTCGGTAACGGGTGAAAGGGCGACAGTATAAACAGTCCCGTCGCCCCTTGCCTATGACAGCACTCACGTTCTGGCACCCGCATCGCTTGCCCGCAGGCTAGATGGCGAGATCGTGCCGCTCTTTCTGTGCCATATCCAGGGTCACCAGATCGAACTTGCTCCCCTTGAGGGCGGACAAAATATCCGATTGCATATCAAAGGCCTGCGCACGCTGATGCTCGGGCAGACGCACCCGGGCCAGGGTGGTGGAGCAGTCACACAGGGTATGGAAAAAGACCTGTGCCTCGTCCAGCCCCATGTCGGCCAGCATCTGCTCTGCCTGATCCACCATTCGCAGATAACGCTGCTCAAGCTGCCGTGGATTGGTGAAGCGATTGCTGAGGCAACCGTTGCTCCCCTTACCCCAACGACCGAGCTGACGCTTGTTGAAGCCGTAACGATAATCGCGGCGCATCAATCCGTTGTCGGCAAAAAACCAGATAGAGTTGGCAGGCAGAGACCCGAACTGGGCAAGATAATCATCACGCTCCTCCACCGCGGCCGGAACCAGCAACGGCAGATGAGTCCATTCCGGACGAGTCTGCACATACTCACCGATGCGGCGAACCGGGTCGATCAGCCCTTCAATATTTGGCAGGCGATCGCAAAAGACGATCTCGTCACTCTTGATGACCCAGTGATCGATGCCATAACGCTGGCAATAACGGCGGGCTCGGGCCACTTCGCTGCGACTGCGGGTCGGATTATCGAGGGTAATTGCGTGGATTTTCACACCGGCAGCGCGGCACAGCTCGATGCTGTAGCAGGATTCCAACCGTCCCGAAAAAGAGACAACCAGCTCGTCAAAACTTGCCAGTCGCTCAATCAGCAGCTGTTCCCTGGCTTGAAAAGAGTGATCATATCCCTGATTCAGTACAACTACATTGGCACCCATTAAACAGCTCCGGATGATGAACAGGTGCAGTATTGTGCGGCAAACAAACTGAATAGACCCTTAAAGAGTCTGGTTAAAATTAAAACTTGATGATTATTTCCTGTGATTCTGCTGCTAAATCTTCATTTTGGGCGTCATAAATTCGTAATCTTGCTTGGTGAACCCGATGGGCTCGCAAGAAACCCTGCGCCTGATCCAGCGAGGTGAAGGTCAAGCGCCCTCCCTCACTGTCGGTCAGGCAGAGGCACTCCCCTTCTGCCTCAACACAGAGCTGATAACCGCTGCCATCCTTGCAGGCGATGATCAGGGTCGCCTCGGGATAGTGACTGAGCCAATTGCGAAACCGGCCATGCTCCATAGTGCTCCTAGAGGGGCATCATCCCCTGCCGGTGGCGGGCAAACAGCCCAGCTCACCCAGTTGCTGGCGGCAACTCGCCGCGTCGGTAAAAACGATCCCCCTGATACCGAGGGCCTCGGCGGCCGCGATGTTGGCGGGACTGTCATCGATGAAGAGGCACTCTGCCGGTTTCAGATCGAACGACACCAGCAGATAGCGGTAGATATCCGGCTCCGGCTTCATCATCCGTACCCGTGCCGAGACCACCTTGCCGCTGAAGAAGCGCCAGAAATCCTGATGCTGCTCCAGCCAGTCGATGCTGGCATGACCCATGTTGGAGAGGGCATACAAGGTATGCCCCGCCCCGTGCAGCTCGGCTATCAGGGTTAGCATAGCGGGATCTGGCAGCAGGGAGGCGGGAACTGCCTGTAAAATGGCCAGATTCTGTGCCGCCGAGAGGCCTGTGCGCGCTTGCGCTTCCCGGGCCATGGTGTGGAGCGACATGGTGCCTCTGTCTACCTCCAGCCAATCCGGGTGGTTAAAGAGCTGCTCGGCCAACTGTTCAGCCCCTTGCAGGCCACGCACCGAACGCACTATGCCTACCGGATCCCAGCTCACCACCACCCGTCCCAGATCGAAAATAATCGCCATCGTCTTTACCTCCCCCACTGGGTTTCAGTCATCAAACAGAGTCAATAGAACATCGCTCATACGCCATTTTCTTAACCGGATACCCTGCCCCCATCCCCGCCCGCGGGCAAGTTTTACTTGCATCAAACCGGCAAATCCCTTAATGGTTATGACGTTACTTCAAGGACACACCTATGCACGCACCATTCTTCTTTGCTTTCTCGTTTATCCGGCCCGCTTGAGGGAAGGCCTGTCGTCGTGTGAACAGAAAGCAAAGACGAATCGAGCCTCCCCTAGCGGAGGCTTTTTTTTGCATTAATATCAATCGATTACTTGGATAGGGAACAATCATGGCAACGCTCGACGAGATCAGACAAGACATCACCCGGTTGGATCAGGAGCTGCTTGCCCTGCTGGCGAAACGCAAGACCCTCAGCATCGAGGTGGCCCGTGCCAAGCAAGCCAACCCGCGCCCCATCCGTGACCACCAGCGGGAACAGGAGCTGCTGGTCGCCCTGATCCAGAAAGGGCGCGTGCTGGGGCTGGATGCCCAGTACATCACCCGTATCTATCACACCATCATCGAAGACTCTGTGCTCTCCCAGCAGGCATACCTACAGAGCCTGCTCAACCCGGAGCAGCAGGAGCCGATGACCAGCGTCGCCTATCTGGGGCCGCGCGGCTCCTACTCCAGCCTGGCCGCCCGCAAATATCTGGCCCGCTACAAGGATCAGGTGATCGAGGTGAACTGCCAGAACTTCCGCGAAGTGCTGGATGCGGTGGAGTCAGGCCGCGCCGCCTTCGGCGTGCTGCCCATCGAGAACACCAGCTCGGGCTCCATCAACGAAGTCTATGACGTGATGCAGCACACCAGCCTCTCCATCGTCGGCGAGCTCACCTACCCCATCGAGCACTGCATCCTCACCGCCGTGCCGACCGAGCTTGGCCGCATCAAGACCTTCTATGCCCACCCGCAGGTGTTCCAGCAGTGCTCCCACTATCTGAGCAAATTGGAAGGGGCGCGCCACGAGATCTGCGACTCCTCCTCCAGTGCCATGATGAAGGTGAAAGAACTGGCCAGCCCGGAGGCCGCCGCCATCGGCAGCGCCGCCGGTGGCGAACTGTATGGTCTGGATGTGCTGGCCGAGCAGCTCGCCAACCAGAAAGAGAACTACAGCCGCTTTATCGTGGTGGCGCGCAAGCCCATCGATGTGGCACCGCAGATCCCGGCCAAGACCACTCTCATCATGTCCACCTCCCAGAAGCCGGGTTCGCTGGTCGAGGCGCTGCTGGTACTGCGCAGCCACGAGATCAACATGACCAAGCTCGAATCCCGTCCGGTGCAGGGCAACCCGTGGGAAGAGATGTTCTACCTAGATGTCTCCGCCAACCTGCAGACCCCGGCGATGCAGGCCGCACTGGTGGAGCTGACCAAGATCACCCGCTATATCAAGGTGCTTGGCTGCTACCCGAGCGAGGATGTGAAACCCACCGCAGTGCCGCCGGTGCTGATGGGGAGCTAACCAGCCCACAACGACAAAAGGCGAGCACCCTGCTCGCCTTTTGTTTTGATGCCGGTTTTCACGGCAAGCCCATCAACTCAGAACTGACCAGCCATAAGCTGGTTGATGTTGTAGAGGGCACGGGTATCGAGCTCCATCTCGGTGGCATAGGTATTGCCGCGCGGATAAGAGGCAACCACCCGGGCACCACGCACCACACCGGCGACCGACACATCCAACGAGTTGGAGGTCTGGGTCAGGTCACGATAGCTGCTCTGGCCATGCACCTGCTGACCATTGAGCTGCTCGGCCAGCTCGCGATATGCATCCATCTTGGAAGCGCGAATGGCTTGCAGCATCTTCTCCGACTGGGAAGGGCCGGGCTGGATGTCGATCACCGCATAGCCCACCGCCTTGAGCACAGGAAAATCATCGGGCTTGCCACCCTGGGTGTAATCCACCACCCGGTTGAAGCTGCAACCCGTCAGCAAGAGTGCCAACAGGCAACCAAACAGGATCTTCATGACTCGCTCCTTACGGGGTCAGGTTGACCAGATGACCGCCCGGCCGGGCCTGACTGTCACGCATCAGATAACCTCGATTGATCGATGCCCGACCAAACGAGTTGTTGGCACCGAACAGATATTTTTGCGGGATCAGGCTCTGGGCAGTGGTCTCCACCATCTTGGTGCGCATGTCGATAACGCGGGCGTTGACCAGGATCCCCTTGCTATTGCGACTGAAGGTGCCGACCAGAATGCGGGAGATCGGCAAACGGGAGGAGAGCTCCTTGTAGTTGCGGCTCAGTACAAAATCCCCCTGCGGCGTCACCTTGATGCTGCCGGTCAGCTTGAAGTCCACCACCACCTCGCCGCGGCGATTGAGCTCGTAGATAAAGCTCTCCTCAATCTGCTGGCCCATCCAGTTAGTGTCCTGCAGGGTATCGAGATCGACGAAAGAGGCCACCGCGATAGGTTCGGTCAGGGTGGTCAGCGATTTGCGCTCCATCAGCTGATCGGTCATGCGCGCCACCAGCCAGTTGAGCTCCATCCCCTGTGCCGCCTGGCGGGGGTCACCCTGATCCCGATTGATAGGGTCGGAGCCACACCCGGTCAATGCCAGAGCGAGCGCCAACGCCGTGATGAGTTTGTTCATGGATACCTTTCCTGTATCTGCACCTGACTTATTATCGGACGCGCCGGACAAAGCTTGAGCCGGGAATGAGGCATGATTCTTGCTTTTTAATGACCATCGTCAGCGCAACCGCGCGCTGCCAACCGGCAAGTGTTGTGATCCATGTCGGCCAGCGGGCGCCATTTCCTCCAAAATGGCGTGGCTGCCCGCCAACTCAAGGTATCTGCTATGAAATTACCGCTGCTGTTGACCCTGCTGCTGGCCAGCCTGAGCGCCCGCGCCGAACTTATCGAAGCACAGGGCAGCGCCGCTATTCTGGGGGGCGATGAAGTCTATGCCCGCGAGCAGGCAACCCGCGATGCCCTGCGTCAGGCCCTGCTGGCAAGCGGCGCGGCTGTCTCCAGCGTCCAGCGTCTGGAAAATGGCAGCCTGCGCTCCGAGCAGATCCAGATCCGCTCCGGCGGCGATATTCGCCAGTACCGGCTCAAGCGGGAAGAGGTGCGCAACGGCCGCATGTACATCACGCTGGTGGCCGACATTCAGGCCGAGCGCCAGATCTGCCAGACCCAGCACTTCGCCAAGGATTTGACACTGGTGCGGCTGCGGATGCGCTATCCGGATCAGGCCAGCTACGGCGCCATGGACGACATGCCGGAAAACCTCTCGCGACGGCTGTTCGAAACCCTCGCCAATGCGCCGCAAGGGGTCGCGGTGCGCCAGTGGCTGGATGAAAACCTGCGCATCGACCCGCTCCATCTGCAACAGGGGGATCGCAGCGCTCTTGAAGAGATCAAGGCGCTCAGCCTGCGCACCGACAGCCAGTATCTGGTGCTCGGCAGCATCGACGATCTCTCCATCGAGCCCCAGGGCAACCAGCTGACCAGCTGGTATGAGGATCCCGTGCGCAACTTTCGCATGCAGCTCTACCTGTTCGACGGCATCAACGGCAGTCTGGTCAACCGCAAGGTCTACGAAGGGCGCGCCACCTGGACCTTTGGCAAGCGGGAACAGGTGGGCAGCAGCAGCGGCCAGTTCTGGCAGTCAAGCTACGGCCAGGAGGTCAGCTACCAGTTGCAGCAAGCCGCTCAGGATCTGGTGGCCCAGCTCACCTGCGCCCCTGTCACCGCCCGGGTGGTAGGCCAGAACGAACGCGGCCCCTACATCAATCTGGGACGGCGCAACGGCGTCAAGCTCGGCGACCAATTCCGCATCCAGCACAACGCCGACTTCATCGACCCTTACGGCAAGTCGCGCATGATGCGCAACCCGGCCGACGGCCTGTTCGAAGTGGTGCAGGTATTCGACGATGGCGCCATCATCAGCAGCCAGAACAAATATTCGCCGTTTAACATCCAGAACGGGGATTTGGCAGTATTGGAATAAGAATCAAGGGTTTAAAAGGGAGTTGCTTCTTGTATAATGCCCGCCACACAGCTCCCGTAGCTCAGCAGGATAGAGCGGTCCCCTCCTAAGGGACAGGCCACTGGTTCGACTCCAGTCGGGAGCGCCATATAAAACAAGGGGTTGGCATCATCACGATGCCAACCCCTTGGTCGTTTTTGGCCCCGTACCCCTCTCCGTACCCCTCCAATGCAGTTCATTGCACAACACCATCATGCTGTAACGCCCCTTGAAATAATGAGAGTATGGTGGCAAATGAACCCCATTCAATAATCTCTCAAACCTACATCACCTCCATGAGTTAGCAGGCTGAATGCCTGCATTTCACTATTCTTGGAGGAGATATGGCTCACCTGATCGATACGATGGCCTACACCGGCCAAACCCCTTGGCATGGCCTTGGCAATGTTTTGCCCCCACAACAATCCCTCGATATCTGGCTACAGGCAGCCGGGATGGATTGGACCATCGAGCAAAGCAACGTGATGTTTAACGTCGCCTCCGATGCACTGCATATCCGTCCCTACAGCGATAGCAAGGTGCTGTATCGCTCCGATACCCTCACCCCTCTGTCG
>NZ_JBFOCS010000033.1:0-19113 GCF_040907905.1 Aeromonas sp. s13
CTTGACCTGACCTGCGAATTCAGGGAAAAGAAAAGGGCGGTGCTATCAGCGCCGCCCAATGCCAGGAAAGAGAAAAAACCTTACGGTTTAAAAGATAAAAATTTGGAAGCAAACAATCGATTTCTCAACCAGGAAGGGTCTTGAATTCGATACGTTTCGATTATGCGCGATGTTCTATGCAGCACTAGCAAAATGTTTGCGGGTTGAAAGATATGCACTGTCTGGTGTCAGATTTTGCGACCTCATCGTTCAACTGGTCTGTCCTGATGGGCGTTATAGGCGATTTTTTCTCTAGGCTGTTTTTTCGGTGTCAATATCTGAGCCTTGAAGGTAAAAACAGGTCAGAAGCTGACGCGGCATAACCATGCAATGAAAGTGCGATAACAAGGAAGAGTGGCATGACCTACAGCCAGACCCTGGCCAACAATATTCTCGACACCCTGAAGAAGACCCTGACCGACAAGGGGATCCGCTATCAGACCCTGGCAGAAGCCATGGGTGTCTCCATCGCGACCGTGAAACGGATGATGAACAAGCCCTCGCTGCCGTTCGATACTCTGCTGGAGATCTGTCATTTGGTGGGGCTCTCGTTCGAAGAGTTGCTGGATCGCACTCAGGACGCCCAGAGCCGCCGCGCCGTCTTCACTCAGGAGCAGGATGAGGCGTTTCACAACGAGCCGGGGCTCTACGCCTTTCTCGCCAATATCTTCTGGCGCGACAAGACGCTGATCGATCTCAAGCGGGAGTACGGCCTGACCGATGCCTCCTGCTACCTCTATCTGCGCAAGCTGGAGAAGCTCGGCATTTTGCAACTCGGTATCGACAACAGTTACCACTTCCTGATCAGCGAGCGGATCAGCTTCGAGCAGCACAGCCGTTTCGCCCGCCAGCAGGCACGGCAGGCAATGTCGGTGCTGGGGGAGTATCTGGTGGAGAACATGCACAAGTCGAACAACTATATGGCGCTCTGCCAGTTGCACCTCAACGAGGGAGAGGCGATGGCGCTGATCGACCGGATGAAGGAGTACTGGCATCAGGAGATCAAGCTCAACCGCCCCGCCATCGGTCAGCAGGAGCACGCCAAGACCTACACCATGTCGCTGCAACTGGCCGACTGCGGCTACCAGAGCTTTGACGACATGATCCCCAATATCGACAACTGATGCGGGCGGATCTTGTGGGATCAGCTCTGTTGGCTGGAGTCTAATCGGCGACCCGGGTTTGTTGCAGCTTGCCTGCGAGCGGCTGCAATGCTCGCGTATCCAGACAAATACGGATCGCATCCGGCCGCCAGTGCTCGATATCGCAATCCACCAGACCGCCCCGCTCGTCGTAGTTGACCCGCACCAGCCGCAGCACCGCGCTCCCCTCTGCCAGATTGAGGGCGCGGGCGATGGCGCCGCGCGCCGCCGAGGGGGTGATCTCGAGACTCGCCCCGCCCTGGCCTATGCCATAGCGCTGCTGATAGAGCTCGGTGAGGGAGCTGGCCAGCGGCGCGCTGGCGATATCGGGAAAGCGGCTCGCCAGCAGGTGGTGGCTGACATGGAGCACAGGACGGCCGTCGATCAGTCGCTGGCGGCGGATCTCATAAAGTGGAGTGAAGGGTTCCAGCCCCATCCAGCGGCACAGTTCGCTGCTGGCAAGCTCGCTGCCGTGGGCCAGCACCCGGGTTTCGGCGGTGCGCTGCTGCTCGCCGATCCACTGGTGAAAGTGGGTGTGGATGGCGGGATCGTAGGTGAGGCGGGGCGGCGCCACGAACCAGCCGCGCCGCTCGGCCCGGTAGATAAGGCCATCCGCTTCGAGGCTGGAGAGCGCCTCCTTGATGGTGATGCGGGTGGTGGCGAAACGCTCGCTCAGGGCCCGTTCGGCGGGCAGCTGCTGCCCGGCCCCCAATTGGCCGCTGCCGATATAGCGGCGCAGAGTCTGGCAAATCTGTTCGCACTTGGAGGAGACGCGGCCATCGGCCATGCTCTGTTCGTTCACTCTCTGCTCGCTCAATCTCGGCTCGGTCACACTCTTGTCCCTGTTGCTTATTCAGAAGGCGGGTGGCTGGCCAATCCCTTACTGGAATAGTCCAGCCTCACTCGGGTTCAGAGTTGTAACCGCTGTGGATGACAGCGCCATGACAGGGTGATTGTCATCAAACTGCCATTAAAGCGCCCCGCCACCGTCACAATTCCCCTCTAGCATCCCTCTCGAACCTTAACTGACCTAGTCCAGAGGGATGGGATGATGAAAAGCGTGATCGCAAGTGCACTGGCCATGGTGGCCATCAGCCAACCGTTGTTTGCCACAAATAGCTATGCAGCCGAAAATATCGCGGATCTCGAAAAGGCCGCCCGTGGCGAAGGCCAGCTCCACAGCATCGGCATGCCCGACAGCTGGGCCAACTGGAAGGATACTTGGCAGCAGCTGGGCAGCATCTACGGCATCAAGCATCAGGATACCGACATGAGCTCGGCGCAGGAGATCGCCAAGTTCGCCGCCGAGAAGGCCAATGCCACCGCCGATATCGGCGATGTGGGCGGCGCCTTCGGTCCGGTTGCGGTCAAGCAGGGTGTTACCCAGCCCTACAAACCCTCCACCTGGGCTGATATTCCCAACTGGGCCAAGGATGCGGACGGTCACTGGATGCTGGCCTATACCGGCACCATCGCCTTCCTGATCAACAAGGATCTGGTCAAGGCCGCCCCCACCAGCTGGCAATCCCTGCTGGGTGGCGACTACAAGGTGACCCTGGGTGACGTGGGCGTAGCCTCCCAGGCCAACAACGGCGTGCTGGCGGCGGCCTATGCCACCGGCGGCAGCGAGAAGAATCTGAAACCTGCACTGGAGCTGTTCGGCCAGCTGGCCAAGCAGGGTCGTCTCTCCCTGAACGATCCGACCATCGCCAATATCGAGAAGGGCGAGGTGGAAGTGGGTGTGCTGTGGGACTTCAACGCCCTCAACTACCGCGACCAGATCGACCCCAAGAAGTTTGATGTGGTGATCCCGAGTGACGGTTCAGTCATCGCCGGTTACACCACCATCATCAACAAGTGGGCCAAGAACCCCAACGCCGCCAAACTGGCGCGGGAATACATCCTCTCCGATGCCGGTCAAATCAACCTGGCCCGTGGCTACGCTCGCCCGATCCGCAGCAACGTGACCCTGCCGGATGACGTGAAGGCCAAGCTGCTGCCAGCCGAGCAGTACGCCAATGCCAAGCCGGTGCAGGATCACGCCGCCTGGGAGCAGAGCTCCAAAGCCCTGCCGCGCCAGTGGCAAGAAACCGTCATGATCAACATGCAGTAAGGGAATCCAGTGCAACACAAGGTGATAGTGGTACTTGTGGATGGTCTGGCAGCCGAGGTAACCCACACCATGGGCTACCTCGGTGGCATGGTGGAGGCGGGGCGGGGCCTGCATACGACCCTGAATACTGCCCTGCCGTCTCTCTCCCGACCCCTCTACGAGTGCATCCTGACCGGCGTGCCGCCGGTGGTGAGCGGCATCACCCACAACGGGGTGAGTCGCCTCAGTCTGCATGACTCCATCTTCCATCTGGCCCGCGCCGCGGGCAAACGCACCGCAGCGGCGGCCTACCATTGGGTGAGCGAACTCTACAACCGCAGCCCCTGGCTGGCTGCCCGTGATCGCTTTACTCACGACGAGCAGTTGCCCATTCAGCACGGCTGCTTCTACTGGGATGACAACTATCCCGACAGCCATCTGCTGATGGATGGAGAATGGCTCAGAACCCAATATGACCCCGATTTTCTGCTGATCCACCCGATGGGGGTGGACGATGCAGGCCACAAGTTTGGCCTCGACTCCCGCCAGTACCGCAATCAGGCACGCCGCATGGACAGCCTGCTGGCCGACCTGCTGCCCCAGTGGCTGGCGGAGGGGTATCAGGTGGTGATCACCTCGGATCACGGCATGAACAACGATCTGAGCCACGGCGGCACCCTGCCCGAAGAGCGCACCGTGCCGCTCTGGCTGTTTGGCGATGCCTTTATCGAACGCTGGCCGGATGGGGTAGTGATCGCCCAGACCCAGCTCTGCGCCCTGATGGCCGATCTGTTGGGCATTCCCCACGACAAGCCGGCAGCGCCACCGCTGCTCAAGGCCGCCTTTATGCGCGAGGTGCACTGATGATGCCTGCCACCACCGAGATCCTCGCGGATCAACCCGTGGCCACCAAGCACAAGGTGCGCCGCCACTGGCTGCCTGCACTGGTATTGCTGCCCTTTATCCTCTTGATGATCCTGTTCCAGCTCGCCCCCATGGTGTGGGTGCTGGTGGGCAGCTTTCAGACCCCGGATGGCTGGGGCCTCGACTACTACCGGGAGATTTTGAGCTCCCCCTTCTACCTGCAATCGTTCGGCAACTCATTGCGCATCGCCGGTATCGCCAGTCTGGCGGGGCTTGCCATCGGCACCCTCGGGGCGGCGGCGCTGCGCCACAGCGGCGAGCGGGTCAAGCGGGTGCTGCTGGCCTTTGTCACCATGACCGGCAACTTCAGCGGTGTGCCGCTGGCATTCGCCTTCATCATCATTCTCGGCATCAACGGTGCAGTGACCCTGCTGCTGAAATCCTGGGGATTGATCGACGGCTTCAACCTCTACTCGGGGTCGGGCCTTATTCTCATCTACACCTACTTCCAGATCCCGCTCGCCCTGCTGTTGCTCTACCCGGCGTTCGATGCGCTGCAGGATGAGTGGCCGCAAGCGGCCGCGCTGCTCGGCGCGAGCAAGGGGCAGTATGTGTGGCACGTGGCGCTGCCGGTGCTGACGCCTGCGCTGCTCGGCACCCTGATCATCCTGTTTGCCAACGCGGTGGGGGCCTATGCCTCTGCCTATGCCCTCACCACCGGCAACTTCAATCTGGTGACCATCCGGGTGGCCAGTCTGGTCTCCGGCGATATCTTCCTCGAGTCCAATATGGCGGCGGCGCTGGCAGTGATCCTGATGGTGCTGCTGGGGGTGGTGACGGCCGCCAACCAGTGGCTGCTGAAAAAGAGCTATGTGAACAAGGGGCAATCCCATGCATGATTTGACGCCGCGCTGGCCCAAGTGGGTGCTGGGTGGGCTGGTCGCCACCCTGCTGCTGCCGCTGCTGGCCACGTTTCTCTACTCCATCTCCACCCGCTGGGGGGCGACCCTGCTGCCAGATGGCTTCACCCTCGACTGGTATCTCAAGCTGTGGGGCGATCCGCGCTTTCTGGCGGCGTTTGGCCGCAGCCTCCTGGTCTGCTTCGCCAGCCTGCTGCTGGGGACCCTGGTGCTGGTACCCACCGTGCTGGTGGTGGCTTACTACTTCCCCAAGCTGGATCCCTGGATGAACCTGTTGATCCTGCTCCCCTTTGCGGTGCCACCTGTGGTCTCGTCAGTGGGGCTGCTGCAGATCTACGCCGATGGTGTCCTGCCCATTATCGGCACGCCGTGGATCCTGATCGGCACCTGGTTCACCGTGGTGCTCCCCTTTATGTACCGGGCGCTGGCCAACAGCCTGCAAGGGGTACCGCTCAGGGATTTGATGGATGCCGCCCACCTGCTGGGGGCAAGTAGTCGGCGCGCCTTTCTGCTGGTGGTGATCCCCTGCCTGCGCAAGGGGCTGCTGGCGGCGCTGTTTCTCTCTCTCTCCTTCCTGCTCGGCGAGTTCGTGTTTGCCAACATGCTGGTGGGCACCCGTTACGAGACCCTGCAGGTCTACCTCTACAACATGCGCGCCACTTCGGGCCACTTCACCAGTGCGCTGGTGATGAGCTACTTCCTGCTGACCCTGCTGCTTACCTGGGCGGCCAACAGATTTCATCGGTGAATCAACATGTTCCATCTAGAAGTGAATCAACTGCACAAATCCTACGGCGATACGCCGGTGTTCGAGGGGATCGAATTCGGCATTCGCAAGGGGGAGCTGGTGACTCTGCTCGGCCCCTCCGGCTGTGGCAAATCTACCCTGCTGCGGGCGCTGGCCGGGCTCACCCCGGTGGATGGCGGTCAGGTGCGGGTGGCCGGTGAGGAGATCACCTGGCAGGCGCCCCAGAAGCGGGGCATCGGCATGGTGTTCCAGAGCTATGCACTCTTCCCCAACATGACGGTGTGGGACAACGTTGCCTTCGGCCTCAAGATGAAACCCCAGCCGGGGCGGGAGCTGGCGGCCAGCGTGAAAGAGGCGCTGGCGCTGGTGGAGCTGACCGGTTTCGAGCGCCGCTATCCGGCCGAGCTCTCCGGCGGCCAGCGCCAGCGGGTGGCGCTGGCCCGGGCGCTGGTGGTGCAGCCACGGATCCTGCTGCTGGACGAGCCGCTCTCGGCACTGGATGCCCGCATCCGCCGCAGCCTGCGCCAGCAGATCCGCGAGATCCAGCAGCGCCTTGAGCTCACCACCATCTTCGTGACCCACGATCAGGAGGAGGCGCTCACCATGTCGGATCGGATCTTCCTGATGAACAAGGGCTCCATCGTCCAGAGCGGCACGCCGGAGGAGATCTATACCCGCCCCGCCAGCGAGTTTGTGGCGGGCTTTATCGGCAACTACAACCTGCTTGGCGCCGAGCAGGGCAAGTCGCTGTTTGGCCCCCGTTTTCAGGGCAAGCTGGCGCTGCGGCCTGAGTCCATCACCCTGCTGCCCGCCGGAGCGACCAGCAGCGAACCCAGCCTGCCCGGCATCGTTCGTCAGCAACAGCTGCTCGGCAACGTGATCCGCTATCAGGTGGAGTGCGAGGCGGGGCTGTTGACGGTGGATTGCCTCAACCGTTCGGCTGGCGATCTGCTGGCAACCGGCAGTGCCGTGACCCTGGCGGTGGCCCGGGATCAACTCTGTGAGGTAGCATGACGCCTCGTTTCATTTTCGTTGTTACCGCAAGGAGCCCTCATGGCACTGGCACTGTTTGATCTGGACGAGACCCTGATTGCCGGGGATTCCGCCAGCCTCTGGCTGGAGTACATGGTGGCCGAGGAGCTGGCCCCCGCCAGCATGATCGCCGAGGAGCAGGCCATGATGTCCCTCTACCATCAGGGCAAGATGGATATGCACCAGTACATGGCCTTCACCCTGCAACCGCTGGCGGGCAAGACGCGCCAGTGGCTCGACTCGCTCTGTGCCCGCTTTGCCGAGCAGGTGCTGCGCGAGCGCCTCTACCCCGAGGGGTTGACGCGTATCGAATGGCATCGGGAGCGGGGCGACGATCTGGTGCTCATCTCCGCCTCCGGCGAGCATCTGGTGGCGCCCATGGCGAAGATGCTGGGGATGGATCACTGCGTCGCCATTTTGCTCGATGAGGAGGAGGGGATGTTGACCGGCCAGACCCGCGGCACCCTCAGCTTTCGCGAGGGCAAGGTGGCCCGCATCAACCAGCTGTTTGCCGGCAGGGACCACCTCTGGCAGGGGAGCTTTGGCTACAGCGACTCCCACAACGATCTGCCCATGCTGCGGGCGGTGAGCCATCCCCATGCGGTTAATCCTGCCCCCGCGCTGCGTCAGCAGGCCGAGGAGCTGGGCTGGCCGATGTGGGAGTGGCAGCGCTGAATCGCGCACCGCACAGGCTTAACGTGCAGCAAGAAGCACGATAAACAAAGAGAGAGGCTGGAGCCTCTCTCTTTGTTTTTGCTGACGGCGTTGTGGTTGGTGCTGGCGGCGGTGGCTACCCTTCGTTGGTTTGTTGTCGGGGCTCGCCAAAGGCGGGAATGTCCTCCTCGGCACTCTGGTGAGGGGCGTTGCGCAGCGGGAAGCAGATACGGTTTTTCCCCTCCCGCTTGGCCTGATAGACCCCCTTGTCGGCCAGCTCCACCAGCTCTTTGGCCGAGAGCCCAGAGCGGCTGAAAGCCACCCCGCCGCTGATGGTGATGGTGAGATCGGGTTCGCGCCACTCCAGCTGCTCCACCCCGAGCCGGAACGCTTCCAGCAGTGAGGGGAGCATCGGCTGCTCTTCGCCGTAACGGAAGATCAGCACCAGCTCCTCGCCGCCGTAGCGGCAGAACCAGCCCCACTCGTGGAACAGATTCATGCCCAGCTTGCTCACTCGCTTGAGCACCACATCCCCCGCCTGATGGCCGTGGGTATCGTTGACCCGCTTGAAATCATCCAGATCGAACATCACCACCCCGAAGGGGGCGCCACTGTTGAGCTGCTTCTGCAGGCACTCGTCGAAGAAGCGACGATTGTAGAGCCCAGTGAGCTTGTCCTGATGGGCTTGCAGGCGGATCTGGGCAAAGTCCTGGCTGGCGGCATCCATCTCTTCATAGACCTTGGCCAGCTCCAGCATGCGGCGGCCGTTGTAGGCGATACCGCCGGAGCGGCTGGCGCGGATCAGCAGGGTGATCTCCCCCAGCATCCGGCGGAAGTAGCGGGACCAGAGCAGGGCCAGCAGCAGATAGAGAATGCAGGCGACGGCAATCATCAGCTGCACGTTGATGGAGACGCTGTCGATCACCTGCTGCATGCTGGCAGTCGGCTCGACGCTGAGCAGGATCCAGCGCTGTTCGGGGATGCGGTAGTAGGAGACCATCATGCCGCTGGCATCATCGAGGAAAAAGCCCTGCGGCTGTTGCATCCGGGCCAGCCAGTCGGGGTGGGCGAGGGGTTTGAATACCCGTTCGCGATCCGGATGGGCCAGCACCAGCCCGTCATGGTTGAGCAGGATCTGATAGCCATTGCCCAGATGGTGACTCTGATCATGCCGACTGTTGAGCCAGCTGGCGAGGGGGGTGAGCTGGGTATCCAGCGAGAGTACGCCAACCCGCTTGCCGTCAGGCTCTTCAATCACCCTGGCCAGCGCCATGGTGAGAGTGCCCAAGGTGTAGTCGTAATAAGGATCAGTCCAGACAATCTGTCCGGGATGGCTGGATGCCAGCAGATACCAGGGGCGGGTTCTGGGATCGAACTTCTCGTCGGCCTGCCAGGATGGGTGGATCAGCATCTTGCGATGCTCGGTGCCCACGTAGACGTAATCGAGCTCCATCACCTTGTGATAGGCCTGCCACTGTTGCAGGTAGCGCTCGCCGTTAAGGATCTCCGGGCCGCTGAAATCCCGATAATTTACCTGCTGATAAATGAGCGTAAACTGGCGTTTGAGGGTCGCCAGATAGGGTTCGATCAGGGTATGGAAATACTGGGTGTTACGAGCAATCAGATATTGTTGCTGCTCGTGGCGCAGGGTGCGCTCCATATGCAGGTAGTAGATGCTGCCGAGCAGCAACACAGGGATAAAGAGCAAGAGGAGGCCCAGCCGCATGCGGGTGATCAAAGACCAAGTGTTCTTGGGCTTGGCGGGGGACATGAACAGATCCTTTTCGTCTCGGGTGACACCAGCATATATGATGCGGTGCGGCTCGTCTAAAGGCAGAAAATGAGATGTTTCCGATGCTGAACCACACTCTGCTCTCAATGATTCATTATGGCAGCATAGCGGTGCTAATCCTTGCCCTCTGTGTCGAGTATCTGATCTTTCGGCGCGGCCTGAACATGCTGCGAGTGCGCCGCCTGCTGCTGGCAGATGGGGTGGCGGCGCTGGCGCTCTTCTCCATCTTTACCACCGGGTGTCTGCTGGCCCTCGAGCATGCCAGCTCGGTGGCAGAGATCTTTGCCCATCCTGCCCACGGCCTCAAGATGGGGCTGTTTCTGCTGATTGTTGGCTCCCTCGTTTATCCCAGCCGCCTCTTCTATCGCTGGCGTCGCGCCCTGCGTCTGGGCAAGGCGCCGATGATCTCCATTCAGCAGCACTTCCGGGTGGTGTGGATCCTGCGGGGCAATCTGCTACTGATTGCCCTGTTGGCCGTGTTCACCAAGCCCTCGCTGCTTTAGCACTCGCGGTGCTCAAAAGCAGTGCGATGCAGCGCGTTGAGAGCGAGAGCGAAGACAAAGAGTGGAGACAAGAGGATAGGGAGGCGGGTATCTTGGATCGGATAACCCGTCACGCGCCGATTTAAGGAAGAATCGCCATGCGCTCCAATCTGATGTTGCTGATGGCTGCCACCATCTGGGGTATGGGCTTTGTCGCCCAGCGCCTCGGGATGGATCACATGGGGCCCTATACCTTCAATGGCCTGCGCTTTCTGCTCGGCGCCCTCTCCCTGCTGCCGCTGCTCTGGTGGCTCAAATCCCGACAACCTGTTGCCGTCGCGGGCGACCATCGCCAGCTGCTGATCGGTGGTGTGCTGGCTGGGCTGGTGCTGTTCTGTGCCGCCTCCCTGCAGCAGGTGGGGCTGCTTTATACCACTGCCGCCAAGGCCGGTTTCATCACCGGGCTCTACATCATTCTGGTGCCGGTACTGGGGCTGCTGCTGCGCCACAAGAGTGGTATCAATACCTGGATCGGCGCCTTCATTGCGCTGGCCGGTCTCTATGTGCTGAGCGTCACCGACGAGTTTACCATCGGCTTTGGCGATCTGTTGCAGGTAGTCGGCGCCCTGTTCTGGGCTGTTCACCTGCTGCTGGTGGATCACTACTCCAACCGGGTTGCCCCCATCAAGCTCGCCGGAGTGCAGTTCGTGGTCTGCGGCCTGCTCAGCCTCGCCACTGCCTTTGTCATCGAAACCCCGACTGTGGCTGGTGCCGTGGCCGGTTGGCAGGCGCTGCTCTACGCCGGGCTGGTATCGGTCGGGGTGGGTTATACCCTGCAGGTGGTGGGGCAGCGGGGCGCCCATCCTGCCCATGCCGCCATCATCCTCAGTCTGGAGACCGTCTTTGCCGCCGTGGGTGGCGTATTGCTGCTGGGTGAGACGCTGGATGAGCGCGCCATTGCCGGTTGTGCCCTGATGCTGGCGGGGATGCTTATCTCTCAAATCCGGCTGCGCTGGTGGTGGAAGTCGCGCCGGGACAAGGTGCCCGCGACCAAGTAAACCGCAGCCCGCCGCATAACAAAAACGCCCCGACAGTCGGGGCGTTTTGCATGATGGTTGTTCGGTCAGGGGCGCTGATCCAGCTCGCGCTCCAGCTCTACCGACTTCTGACGGGCCGGATGGGTATTGAGGCGCTGCCAATAGGCTTGCAGATGCGGGAAGTGGGCCAGCTGGCCGCTTTGAGCCAGCAGATCCACCAGGAAGGAGTTCATGATGTCGGCGCCGGAGAGGCGATCCCCCACCAGATAGTGGCGATTTGCCAGTACCTCATTGAGGTAGCCCAGCACCTTGGCACACTCCGCCTTGGCGTAGTCCGGCAGGAAGCGCATCGGGCTGCCATCCTTGCGCACGAACATGTCGAGCAGCAGCGGCAGAATGCCCGAGCTCTCGGCAAAGTGAAGCCACTGCAGGTATTCGGGATACTCCGGGCTATCTGGTGCCGGTGCCAGCCGATCGGCAGCATAGCGGGCGATCAGGTACTCGGTGATGGCGCCCGATTCCGCCAGCACCCGGCCGTCGAACTCGATGACTGGCGACTTGCCGAGAGGGTGAATGGCTTTCAGCTCGGGCGGTGCCAGAAAGGTCGCGGCATCGCGCTGATACGCCTTGATCTCATAGGGCTGGCCCAGCTCTTCGAGCAGCCAGATGATGCGTTGGGAGCGGGATTTGTTCAGGTGGTGCAGGACTATCATAACGACCTCGATTCGGTGGCAGGATGGTGTATACGAGCAGGCGAGGGGGGCGGTTCACCAATGGCTAAAAAAGAGCGGGCTGATGCCCGCTCCCTCGTTGACTGACTCAGGCCTCCAGCGCCTGATCCAGATCCGCCAGAATGTCCTCGATCGCCTCGATCCCCACCGACAGCCGGATCATCTCCGGTTTCACGCCTGCCTTGGCCTGCTCCTCCTCGCTCAACTGGCGATGGGTGGTGGAGGCGGGATGGCAGGCCAGCGACTTGGCGTCGCCGATATTGACCAGCCGCTTGAAGATCTTCAGCGCATCGTAGAAGCGCACGCCCGCCTCGTAACCCTCTTTCAGGCCGAACGAGAGAATGGCCGAGGGGCGACCGGCCATGTACTTCTCCGCCAGCAGATAGTGCGGGTGACCCGGCAGACCGGCATAGCTGACCCAGGCAACCTTGGGGTGATGCTTGAGGTGGTTGGCGACCCGCAGGGCGTTGTCGACGTGGCGCTCCATGCGCAGGCTCAGGGTCTCCAGCCCTTGCAGCAGCAGGAAGGCGTTCATCGGCGCCAGCGCCGCGCCGGTATTGCGCAGGGGCACTGTGCGTACCCGCCCGATAAAGGCGGCCGGGCCAAAGGCCTCGGTATAGACCACCCCGTGGTAGGAGGGTTCGGGTTTGGTCAGCTGGGGGAAGCGCTCGGCGTGATCCGCCCAGGGGAACTTGCCCGAGTCGACCACCACGCCACCCAGCGAGTTGCCGTGGCCGCCGACATATTTGGTCAGGCTGTGGACGACGATGTCAGCG
This sequence comes from Aeromonas sp. s13, assembly GCF_040907905.1. Lineage (NCBI taxonomy): Bacteria > Pseudomonadati > Pseudomonadota > Gammaproteobacteria > Aeromonadales > Aeromonadaceae > Aeromonas > Aeromonas sp. s13. The sequence goes on from NZ_JBFOCS010000033.1 coordinate 12,310, forward strand.
CCGTGTTCGATGGGCTTGCAGAGTACCGGGGTGGCGACCGTGTTGTCGACGATGAGCGGCACGCCACGGGCGTGGGCTACCTTGGCCAGTGCGGCCAGATCGACGATATTGCCTGCCGGGTTGCCGATGCTCTCGCAGTAGACCGCCTTGGTCTTGTCATCGATAAGGGCGGCGATGGCTTCGGCGCTGTCATCCTTGGCGAAGCGCACCTCGACTCCGAAACTCGGCAGCATGTGGGCGAACAGGGTGTAGGTGCCGCCATAGAGCTGCGGGGTGGAGACAATGTTGTCACCGGCGGCGGTCAGCGCCTGAATGGCGTAGGTGATGGCGGCGGAACCTGCCGAGACCACCAGCGCGGCGATCCCCCCTTCCAGCGCGGCCATCCGCTGCTCCAGCACATCGTTGGTGGGGTTCATGATGCGGGTGTAGATATTGCCCGGCACAGCCAGATTGAACAGATCCGCCCCGTGCTGGGCGCTCTCGAACTCGTAGGCCACCGTCTGGTAGATGGGCACGGCGACCGCCTTGGTGGTGGGGTCGTTGGAAAAGCCGTGGTGCAGGGCCAGGGTCGCATCTTTCATCACACACTCCTTGTTGGATGTTGCTTATGGCAGTTATAGATGGATAGACGTCCAATCTATCAGGCCCGTGGCCGATGTAAACAGCAAGATCCGGCAAAGCAATGTCGCCCGCAGGGGATGCGTGTCCCGAGTGGTTGGTATGGCCCGCACTCAGAGACGACGGCGATACTCCTTGTCATCGATCTGGTTCATATCCCACTGCATCAGGCGGTTGAGCTGCTGCATGGGATCCTCGATGAGCGCCAGCGGGCGCGGCAGGATCCGCTTGAAGTAACGGCGCAAGGTCTGCTGGATCCGGATCGGTTTGATGGGATTGGCGTGGCTCATGATGGTGCTCCTCTGCTGTGGTTCTCACGTTCATCAGCAGTATTGAGCTAAAATGCGGAAGTAAAAACTGATGACTTATAGCAACAGGATTTCCTCTTTTATGCCGACCGGTCGCCTCTACCAGCAATTTCAACGACTCGCCCAGCTGCTTGGCAGCGACGAGCGGGAGATCAGCCTCGCCGAGGTGGCGGATCTGCTCTGCTGCACCCCGCGCAACGCTCGCCTGCTGCTGCGGCGGATGCAGGATCAGGGCTGGCTCAGCTGGTCGGCGGAAGCGGGGCGGGGGCGGCGCTCCCGGCTCACCCTGCTCGATAGTCAGGAGAGCCTGACCCGGCGCCGCTTGCGGGATCTGCTCAGTCAGGGCCAGCTGGCGCAGGCGGTACGGCTGGCCGAGGATCGCCTCGATCTGCTCACTCCGCTGCTGATCGAACAGCTCGGTCAGGCCACCCGCGAGGGGCGCCAGATCCTGCGGGTGCCCTACTACCGGCCGTTGCCGCAGTTGCTGCCCACCGGCCCGATGCGCCGCTCCGAAATCCACCTGAGCCGTCAGATCTTCAACGGTCTCACCCGGCGAAATGAGGAAAATGGGGAAATCGAAGGGGATCTGGCCCACCACTGGGAGTGTCTGGGCCCCTGCCACTGGCGCTTCTACCTGCGCCCGGCGGTGCGTTTTCACCACGGTCGCGAGCTGGTGGTGGAAGATGTGATGGAGAGTCTGCTGGTCCTGCGGGATCGCCCGCTGTTTGCCCATCTGGATCGGCTGGAGAGCCCCTGGCCACGCACGCTGGATCTCTATCTCGACAGTCCGGATCCCTGGCTGCCCCACCTGCTGGCGGAGCCGGTGGCGACCATTTTGCCGCGGGAGCTCAAGGGGGAGGCAGGCTTTGCCCTGCAACCGGTGGGCACCGGTCCTTACCGGGTGGCTGTGAACGATCCCCTGCATCTTTGCCTTGCGGCGTTTGACGACTACTTCGGCCTGCGTGCCCTGCTCGACGAGATCGATATCTGGATGCTGCCGGAGCTGGCGGAGCGGCTGGAGACCCACCTGCAGCTTGGGCGTGACAGCCCTGAGCTCGGCACCATGCGCGGCGAATCGGAGCTGGAGTCGGGCTGCTACTTCCTGCTGCAGGACGATCGTTCCGGATCCTTGCAGGATCCCGCCCTGCGCCAGTGGCTCGGCCAACTGCTCAATCCGGTGGCTCTGATGGGGCGGGTCGCCCCCGAGTTGCAACGGGGCTGGACCAGCGCCCTCGGCCTGCTGCCCCACTGGCGCGAAGCGCTGCCCGCGCCCTTGCCCACACCGGCGCAGTTGCCGGGAAGACTGGTGCTCGCCTGCTTCAACCAGCATCTGGAATTCAACGAGTGCGCCAACGCCATGAGCAGCCTGCTGGCCGAACAGGGGATCAGGCTCGAGGTGCGCACCCTCGATTACGGTCGCTGGGTGAGCGGCGAGGATGAGGATGTGGATCTCTGGCTCGGCACCCTCAACCTCGAACATGCCGGCCCCTTTGCCCCCTACGCCTGGTTGCAGGGCACCCCGTTGCTGCGCAAGGTGTGGAGCAGTCAGCATGAGTTGTGGCAGGGGTTGATGCAGTGGCGGGCCAGCGGTGAGGAGCCGGGGCCGCGGGCGCTGCTGGCAACTGTGCAGCAGCAGAGCTGGTTTGTGCCGCTGTTTCACCACTGGCTGGAGCTGGAGAGCCGGGTCGGCGTACACGGGGTGCGGATGACAGCGCTTGGCTGGTTCGATTTTCGCAGCGCCTGGCTGCGGCCCGAGCCGCCCCATCAGCCCGCAGAGGCGCCATAGTTCGTCCAATTTCTGTCGCGGCTGACGGGCGTTCCGTGGCCGCTTGCGTGAAAGATCCGTAAATCGGCCGCTGCTGCACAGTTTGTGTCACGCCTCTGTGCCATGCTGTTTCAGGTTATGGACAGCAGAGCAAATGAGGAAAACGATGAGCAACAATTCAGACAGTTCCGCAGGAAAATGCCCGGTCATGCACGGGGGAACCACTTCCGTCGAGACGTCCAGAATGGAGTGGTGGCCGAAGAGCCTCAACCTCGACATTCTTCACCAACACGATACCAAGACCAATCCGCTGGGGGCCGGTTTCAACTATCGGGAAGCCTTGAAGGGGCTCGATATGGCGGCCCTCAAGCAGGATGTGACCGCCCTGATGACCGACAGTCAGGAGTGGTGGCCCGCCGACTGGGGCCACTACGGCGGCCTGATGATCCGCATGGCCTGGCACTCGGCCGGGACTTATCGCATCGCCGATGGTCGCGGTGGTGGCGGCAGCGGCAACCAGCGTTTTGCCCCCCTCAACTCCTGGCCGGATAACGCTAACCTCGACAAGGCCCGTCGCCTGCTGTGGCCCATCAAGAAGAAGTACGGCAACAAGATCAGTTGGGCCGATTTGATCATTCTGGCGGGCACCGTGGCTTATGAGTCCATGGGGCTCAAGACCTTCGGCTTCGCCTTTGGCCGCGAGGATATCTGGCATCCGGAGAAGGATATCTATTGGGGATCGGAGAAGGAATGGCTGGCGCCCAGCGGCAAGCCGGGCGGTCGTTACTCCGGCGAGCGGGATCTGGAAAACCCGCTGGCGGCGGTGATGATGGGGCTTATCTACGTCAACCCGGAAGGGGTGGATGGCCAGCCCGATCCCCTGAAAACCGCGCAAGATATGCGGGTCACCTTCGCCCGCATGGCGATGGATGATGAAGAGACGGTGGCGTTGACCGCCGGTGGCCACACCGTCGGCAAGGCTCACGGCAACGGCGATGCCAAACAGCTTGGGCCCGAGCCGGAAGGGGCCAGCCTCGAGGAGCAGGGGCTCGGCTGGATCAATCACCACAGCCGCGGCATCGGCCGCAACACAGTGACCAGCGGCATCGAGGGGGCCTGGACCACCCACCCGACTAGGTGGGACAACGGTTACTTCGAGCTGCTGTTCAAGTACGACTGGTGGTTGCAAAAATCTCCGGCGGGGGCCCATCAGTGGGAACCGATCAATATCGCCGAAGAGGATATGCCGGTGGATGTGGAGGACCCCTCGATCCGCTGCAAACCCATGATGACGGATGCCGATATGGCGCTCAAATTCGACCCCGAGTACCGCAAGATTGCCGAGCGCTTCCGTGATGATCCGGCGGCCTTCTCCGACGCCTTTGCCCGCGCCTGGTTCAAGCTGACCCACAGGGATATGGGGCCGAAGAGCCGCTATGTCGGCCCCTATGTGCCGACAGAAGATCTGATTTGGCAGGATCCGGTGCCTGCCGGACGTACCGATTATGACGTGGCGGCGGTGAAGGCCAGGATTGCCGCCAGCGGCCTCTCCATCAGCGAGCGGGTGAGTACCGCCTGGGATAGCGCCCGTACCTTCCGTGGCTCCGACAAGCGGGGTGGTGCCAACGGCGCACGCATCCGGCTGGCGCCCCAGAAGGATTGGTCGGGCAACGAACCGGCGAGGCTGGCGAAGGTGCTGGCGGTCTATGACAAGCTGGCGGCCGAGTGTGGCGTCAGCGTCGCGGATCTCATCGTGCTGGGGGGCAACCTCGCCATCGAGCAGGCAGCCCAGGCCGCCGGAGTGACGGTGAGCGTGCCGTTTGCGCCGGGTCGGGGGGATGCCACTCAGGCCCAGACCGATGTGGCCTCGTTCGAGGTGCTGGAGCCGTTGGCCGACGGCTTCCGCAACTGGCTCAAGCAGGACTATGTAGTGACGGCGGAAGAGCTGCTGCTGGATCGTGCCCAGCTGATGGGGCTTACCGCCTGCGAGATGACGGCGCTGGTCGGCGGGATGCGGGTGCTCGGCACCAACCATGGTGGTACCGGTCACGGGGTCTTTACCGATCGGGTCGGGGTACTCAGCAACGACTTCTTCGTCAACCTGACCGACATGGGCTACCAGTGGCTGCCGAAAGCGAGCAATCTCTACGAGATCCGCGATCGCCGCAGCGGCGCGCTGAAGTGGACGGCCACCCGGGTGGATCTGGTGTTCGGCTCCAACTCGGTGCTGCGCGCCTATGCCGAGGTCTATGCCCAGGATGACAACAAGGAGAAGTTTGTCTGTGACTTCATCACCGCCTGGAACAAGGTGATGAATGCGGATCGCTTCGATCTGCTCGGCTAGTCCCCGAGCCGTTTGGTTATCTGCACCAGCCCCGCACAGCCAAGATGTGCGGGGCTTTTTACTGCCCGCTTTTCTGTGCAGCCCTACAATCCGCCGCGCTGCGACACCCGCTGGCCGGTATCGCAGGGCCGCTGGCATCCCTGTGCTTGGGCCAGCAGTATCATGTAACATGCTGATCCGCTGGTGATGCCCGGCTGCTACCCCATTGGCCACTGATGTCCAATCAACAGGACAAGGACAGAACAAAGAGACAAGGAGTCAACCCATGCTGGAAATGCAGATCCAACCCCGCTTTCAGGAGACGGATGCCCTCGGTCATATCAACAATACGGTGCCGGCGGTCTGGTTCGAATCGGCGCGGGATCCCCTGTTCCGGATCTTTTCCCCGGATCTGGATGTGCATAACTGGCATCTGATCATCGCGGGCTACACAGTGCAGTTCAAACGGGAGCTGTTCTACGGCCAGCCGGTCACCATCAAGACCGGCGTGCGCCGCATCGGCACCAGCTCCTTTACGGTCTGGCAGGAGGCCTGGCAGGGCGGCGAACTGGCCGTCACCGCCGAAACGACCCTGATCCATTTTGACTACCGGGCCCGCCAATCCCTGCCCCTGAGCGATGCTCACCGGGAAGGGCTGCGGGCCTGGCTGACAGAGAGTTAACCACGGGCCGGATGGCCCATCACAGGAGTGTTATGTACAACTCAATGCGCAATACAGCGATCGCGCTGACCCTGGGATTCTGCTCCCTCCCTTCTCTGGCCGCTTCTCTCGCCGAGCAGTTTACCCTGATGGAGAAGGGGGCCGAGAGCGCCCTCGATACCCGTCAATTCAGCCATGATGGCGTCGACATCAAGGCCTGGATCGATGGCGCCCCCGTCATCATCGCCGTGCCCATCATGAACGAGCTGGGCAAGCTGGAAGGGGAGAGCCGCTACTACTTCAAGGGCGGCAAGCTGTTCGGGGTCAAAGAGCCCGCAGCCCAGTTCGCCTTTGACGACAGCGGCAAGCTGACCCAGTGGCTGGACGAGAAGGGCCAGCCCGCCGAGTTCGTCAGCAAGATGAGCATGCAGCAGCGTCAGGAGTGGCTCACCAAGCGGGCCGCCGAGCTGAGCAAACTGTTTGTGGTGAGCGCGGCCGAGCAGAAGGCGGCCAAGGGGGGCGTCAAGCTGAAGGGGGCTGATCTCGCTCACTGGCTCTGCAACGGCAAACTGATGGATCTCGCCCACGGCGACAAGGTGATCTTCGAGCAGGACAAGCTGAAGATTGGCGAGCAGGGGATCGAGGGGGAGGTCTCCCTGCGTCAGGAGAAGGGGTGGCAGGAGCTGAGCCTCAAGTGCGAGGTGCAGGGCACTCAGGTGACCCGCCTCACCTGGCAGCCGCTGCCGGGTGCCAACAAGCCGCAATAAGCGCAGTAGCAAGGGGGCCCATCTCGGGCCCCCTTCTCATTCGGTGTGTGGCTCCCCCAGCTTGAGCCGGGTGAGCGCCTCGACCCGGCGCCACTGTCCGGGCTCGAACCAGCGGGCCAGCAGCTCCTGCTGCTGTTCGGCCCGGGCCTCGTTCGGCAGTTGTCTGAGCTCGGCCAGAAAGCCGCTGAGCTGCTCCTCGAACCCTTGCCGGTTCTGCTCCAGCTGGCGCATCCGATCCACCGCTTCCGGCCCCCCCGTCTCCAGCAGCAGAGCCTCCCGTTTGGCCGGGGCCATCTGCGCCAGCTCTTGCAACTCCTCAAGCAGACGACTGTTGGCCTCCGCCTCGCGAAACCAGCCCGGTT
>NZ_JBFOCS010000034.1:0-50217 GCF_040907905.1 Aeromonas sp. s13
ATGAAGGGGGTGGCGGCACGACTTCCCCCCTGCTGCTGTTGCTGGCCCTCTGGCCCCGCCTCTGGCGCCGGAGCACCCCGCGCCGTTGAATCCTGCACCACGGGGGTTACCGCCCCCGTGAACCTGTGACCGAATCAAGGAATGTGAAGTGAAACCATCCGTACTGGTTATTGCAACCCTCTCAGCCCTGCTCAGCGCCTGTGGCGGCGGGGAAGATAACGCACCACTGGCGATCCCGGACTACCGGGTCGATGTCGCCCTGCCGACTGCCGGTACCCTGTGCGCCGATCTGGATCAGAACTGGCAATGTGATCCTGCCGACCCTGCCGTCAGCGGCGAAGGAGCTCTGGCCCTGGTCAGCCGTTCGGCCAACATCGTCAACTCGCCTCTGCTTTTCGTACCGAGGAGCGGAGGCCTGCTACTGGCACATCCGGCCGCCAAAGGGGATCCACAACGGCTGCAACCAACCCTGCTCAGTACCCTGTGGCAGAGCCGCATTGCCGAAGGGGTGGCCGCCGATCGCGCTCTGTCACTGCTGCTGGCCGATCTCGCCCCGCTGCAACCGGGCAGCGATCGCGCCGCCCTCGCGGGCCTCGGCCAGTTTGATCAGGCGCTGCAGCAGGTGGCGATCAGCTTGCAGCAACAGGCCCGCGCACGACTTGCCAACGCCAAGGAGACCCAGTTGCTCACCACCAGCTATCGCGCCATCAGCCTGATGCTGGCGCAATTGGCTCAGGAGTGGCAACGCAACGGCCAGTTTGCTGAAGAGACCCAAAGAGAGCTGCTGGCCCTGCTGGTGCAGCAGCAGCCACGCAACCTGCTGACCGTCACCGGCGTCACCACCTTTAGCGATGGCAACGACCCGCTGCTGGAACAGGAACCCGCCGACTATCCGGGACAAGATGCCAGCTGGAATCGCACTCGTCCCCAACTTGCCTATCGCAAGCTCGATGATCGCGGTCAGGTGCTCCCCGACAACGCGCCGAGCTGGCAGTGCGTCAAGGATCTCAATACCGGTCTGGTGTGGGAGGTCAAATCGGATGATCCCTTGAGTCCTGACTGGAAAAGCAGACCCTTTGCCTATGAGGATGAGCAGTTCAAGGCGACCGCAGGCGAGCAGCAAGAGGCCTACCAGCATATTCATAAGAGGATCGAACAGCTCACCGCCGAAGGAGATCTGGCGGCCCTCGCCCGGGCACAGGCGCTGACCACCATGCTGACCACCCGCGCGTATCAGCAGTGGCTCAATGGCGAGCAGCGCTGCGGCATCAGCCAGTGGCGGCTGCCCACCATGGGTGAGCTGATGTCACTGATGCACTACGGTAGCCTGGCCAAGGACCCGCTGGGTCAGCGCATCATCGTGGATACCCGTTACTTCCCGGATATCGCCTCCTCGGAAGATGACACCTACCATGGCTACTACTGGAGCGCCACCAGCAACACCGCCCAGCGCTTCTCCGGTGGCCCCATCAGCAAACGCACAGTCCTGCTCTTGGGAGAAGATGCGGGCACCACCTATCCCGCGCGAGTGCAGCAAGATGAATATATCGAGCTGATGCAAGTACGACTGGTCGCTACTCCCCAATAATCCGAGGAATATCATGAGCCTTTATCGCTTTTCGTTCGCCATGATGGTACTGATGGCCCCCCTGGCCCACGGTGCTGCCATTTGTGATGACACCATGGATCGCACCGCCCCCTCTGCCCGTTTTCTTGACCATGGCAACGGCACCGTCACGGATCAACACACCGGCCTCACCTGGATGCGATGCAAACTGGGGCAGACATGGAGTGGCAGCAGTTGCCTGGGGGAACCGACCGTTTACTACTGGCAGCAGGGGCTGCAAGTGGCGGAGCGGATCCGCAGTGACAGCAGCCATGCTCTCTATCACTTCGGCGGTATCAGCCAGTGGCGCCTGCCCGACATCAAGGAGCTGGCAACCCTGGTCGAGCATGCCTGCTACAAGCCCTCTCTCAATGAAGCCATTTTCCCGCGCGCCATGGCGGGGGGCGGTAAAGAGGTCAATGAGGGTTATGTCTATCTGATGAGCAGCACGGTAACCTCCGCCAATGGTCAGCGGGCGTATCTGGACATCACCTCGGGAGATATCGGTCTTCGCGCCATTGGCGCCTACCCGGATCAGGTCTTGCTGGTCGCCAATAAACCCTGACCGCCCCACGCTCGAAACCGGAACGCGATGACAGGAGAGGCTTGAAAGCCTCTCTTTTTATTGCTCTTGCCGCCCCCCCCCTACCTCACCCGCCATCACGCTCTTCTCCCGCCTGTGCCCCCTGCCCGCGATACCGATCTGATCCTGCTTCGCACGCGACATACCCCTTTCAGGTGATGACGAGGAGCAACTCTCTGCGCTTTCCAGGCCTTTCTCGCCCGCCATAACCAGCAAAAAAGTGCGCTTCTTAACAAAATTTAATTACCGGTTAACCGATTAATAATTAACCCGTAAAAATGACATGTAAATCAGTGCGAAAGTGTCATAATGCGTAACATTATTGTTAAGTCACTTGATTAATTTGGTTAGGAAAAACCTCTATGTTTGCTGATATTTCTGCTCAACATTGGGCTTTTGCCATTTATGTCATCGGTGCCATCACCATCTGTCTGGTGATGATAGGCCTCGCTGCCCTGCTGGGAGGTCGCGCCTACGGCCGCACCAAGAACAAGCCATTTGAATCTGGTGTCGACTCGGTCGGCAGTGCCCGCCTGCGTTTTTCCGCCAAGTTCTATCTGGTCGCCATGTTCTTCGTCATCTTCGACGTCGAGGCGCTCTACCTGTTTGCCTGGTCTGTCTCCGTGCGGGAGAGCGGCTGGGTCGGCTTTATAGAAGCCACCATTTTCATCGGACTGCTGCTTATCGGCCTGATCTACCTCTGGCGCATCGGCGCACTGGACTGGTCGCCGCGCAAACCGCAGCTGAACAACAAAAACAGTGATTGAACCACAGACCCTTTCCTTGAGGTTGCACCATGAAGTACACCCTGACCCGGATTGACCCGGATGCACCCGTTGAGCGCTACCCCCAGGAGCAGCGCCAGACCGTCGATGACCCACTGGCGCAAGAAGCGACGCGCGGCATCATGATGGGCCGCCTCGAGGAGGTGCTGCAAGACACAGTCAACTGGGGCCGCAAAAACTCCCTCTGGCCTTACAACTTCGGCATCTCCTGCTGCTACGTGGAGATGTGTACCGCCTTCACCTCCCCCCACGATGTGGCCCGCTTCGGCGCCGAAGTTATCCGCGCTTCGCCCCGTCAGGCCGATTTCATGGTGATTGCAGGGACCCCCTTCATCAAGATGGCGCCAGTCATCCAGCGCCTGTATGAACAGCTGCTCGAACCCAAGTGGGTTATCTCCATGGGGGCCTGTGCCAACTCCGGCGGCATGTATGACATCTATTCCGTGGTGCAGGGGGTGGACAAGTTCCTGCCGGTCGACGTCTACATTCCGGGTTGCCCGCCCCGTCCCGAAGCCTTTTTGCAAGCCCTGATGCTGCTGCAGGACTCCATCGGCAAAGAGCGCCGTCCCCTCTCCTGGGTAGTGGGCGATCAGGGGATCTACCGTCCCCAGATGCAGGCCGAAAAAGAGCGCAAGCGCGGCGAACGGATCAATGTGACCAACCTGCGCACGCCGGATGAGATCTGACCATGAAACTGACTCGTGATTTTCCCAGCAATTACGCCATGGCCCAGTGGCAGCCCAGCGACCACAAGGATGCCAAAGTCATTGGCGAACTGTTTGCCCACTTCGGGGCCGAGCACTTCACCGTGCAGACCACGCGCACCGGCGTGCCGGTGGTCTGGCTTCCCCGCGAACTGCTGCAGGATGTGATGGGCTTTTTGCGCAAGGTGCCCTCCCCGTTTGTGATGCTGTTTGATCTCAGCGCCACCGATGAGCGGCTGCGCAGCCATCGCGACGGTCTGCCCCAGAGCGATTTCACCGTCTTCTATCACCTCATCTCCATCGACCGTAACGCCGATGTGATGTTGAAAGTGGCGCTGGCCGAAAGTGACCTGCATCTGCCCACCATCACCAACCACTTCCCCAACGCCAACTGGTACGAGCGGGAAGTGTGGGATCTGATGGGCATCACCTTCGATGGCCACCCCCATCTGACCCGCATCATGATGCCCAAGAGCTGGCAGGGTCACCCGCTGCGCAAGGATTACCCGGCGCGCGCTACCGAATTCGATCCCTTCATGCTCGATGCCGCCAAACAGGACATGGAGCAGGAGAACCTGCTGTTCAAACCGGAAGAGTGGGGGCTGGCCCGCGGCAACGAGAATGAGGACTACATGTTCCTCAACCTCGGCCCCAATCACCCCTCTGCCCACGGCGCCTTCCGCCTTGTGTTGCAGCTCGATGGCGAGGAGATCCGCAACTGCGTGCCCGATATCGGTTACCACCATCGCGGTGCCGAGAAGATGGGCGAGCGCCAGTCCTGGCACAGCTATATCCCCTATACCGACCGGGTCGAGTATCTGGGCGGGGTGATGAACAACCTCCCCTATGTGCTGGCGGTCGAGAAGCTGGCCGGCATCAAGGTGCCGCAGCGGGTCGACATGATCCGGGTGATGATGGCGGAGCTGTTCCGCATCCAGAGCCACCTCTTGTTCCTCGGAACCTATATCCAGGACGTGGGGGCCATGACCCCGGTCTTCTTCACCTTCACCGACAGGCAGAAGATCTACACCATCATCGAAGCGATCACCGGTGCCCGCATGCACCCGGCCTGGTTCCGTATCGGCGGTGTCGCCCACGACCTGCCGAAGGGATGGCAGCGGCTGGTGCAGGACAACCTGTTGAGCTGGCTGCCCAAGCGGCTGATGGATTACGAAAAAGCGGCGATGCGCAACAGCATTCTGCGCGGTCGCACCATAGGCGTCTCTGCCTACACCACCGAGCAGGCGTTGTCCTGGGGCACCACGGGGGCCGGATTGCGCGCCACCGGCCTCAACTTCGACGTGCGCAAGTGGCGTCCCTATTCGGGCTATGACCAGTTCGACTTTGAAGTGCCGGTCGGCAGCAATGGCGATGCCTACGACAGAGCCACCGTGCGGATCGAGGAGATCCGCCAGAGCATGTCGATCATCGAGCAGTGCATGAAGAACATGCCGGAGGGCCCCTTCAAGGCGGATCACCCCCTCACCACCCCACCGCCCAAAGAGCGCACCCTGCAGCACATCGAGACCCTGATCAACCACTTCCTGCAAGTGTCTTGGGGCCCGGTGATGCCCGCTGCCGAGTCGTTCCAGATGATTGAGGCGACCAAGGGGGTCAACAGTTACTACCTGACCAGTGACGGCTCCACCATGAGCTACCGGACCCGGATCCGCACCCCGAGCTTTGCTCACCTGCAGCAGATCCCCTCGGTGATCAAGGGCAGCATGGTGTCGGACCTCATCGTCTATCTGGGCAGTATCGATTTTGTTATGTCGGATGTGGACCGTTAAGTGATCCGCCATCCCGGCCATGGCCGGGAATCGGGATCGCCGGACGAGCAGTAAAAGGACAAGCCACCAAAGGTCAAGTCATGAGCCAGCAATGTCAGTGTCACAATAATCAGACCCCACAGGGGCAAGGGGCATGCAGCAGCAAACAGGACGACTTCGTTCTGAGCCAGGCTGAACGCGATGCCATCGAACACGAGAAACACCACTACGAAGATCCCCGCGCCGCCAGCATCGAAGCGCTCAAGATCGTGCAGCAGGCCAGAGGCTGGGTACCCGACGGCGCCATTCACGCCGTCGCGGCCGAGCTCGGCATTCCCGCCAGCGACGTGGAGGGGGTTGCCACCTTCTATAGCCAGATCTTCCGCCAGCCGGTAGGGCGTCACATCATCCGCGTCTGCGACAGCATGGTCTGCTACATCAATGGCCATGAAGATCTGCTGGCCGGTCTCAAGGAGGTGATGAACCTCGGCCCCGGTCAAACCACCCCGGATGGCCGCTTCACCCTGCTGCCGGTCTGCTGCCTTGGCAACTGCGACAAGGGGCCAGCGCTCATGATCGATGACGACACCTATGGCGGCCTCGATCCGGTGACCTTGCTGAAAACGCTGGAGGCTTACCCATGAGCCTGCCGCAGAACAAACTCCTCGCCTCTCTTGGCACCGCCAATCGCACCCCGCGAGCCCCCGAGACCCACCCGCTCACCTGGCGGCTGCGGGATGACGGCCAGCCGGTGTGGCTGGAGGAGTATCAGGCCAAACAGGGCTATGAAGCGGTGCGCAAGGCGCTCGGCCAGATGAGCCCGGACGAGATTGTCAGTACCGTCAAGGATGCCGGTCTCAAGGGGCGCGGCGGTGCAGGCTTCCCCACTGGCGTGAAGTGGGGGCTGATGCCCAAAGACGAGAGCATGAACATTCGTTACCTGCTCTGCAACGCCGACGAGATGGAGCCCAACACCTGGAAAGATCGCCTGCTGATGGAGCAACTGCCCCATCTGCTGATCGAGGGGATGATCATCAGTGCCCGGGCGCTCAAAGCCTATCGCGGCTACATCTTCCTGCGTGGCGAATACGTTGATGCCGCCATCCACCTGCGCCGTGCGGTGGAAGAGGCCAAGGCCGCCGGTCTGCTGGGCAAGAACATTCTGGGATCCGGTTTTGACTTCGAGCTGTTCGTCCACACCGGCGCCGGCCGCTACATCTGTGGTGAAGAGACGGCGTTGATCAACTCGCTGGAAGGGCGCCGTGCCAACCCGCGCGCCAAACCCCCCTTCCCCGCCGTTTCCGGCGTCTGGGGCAAACCCACCTGCGTCAACAACGTCGAGACCCTCTGCAACGTCCCCGCCATTATCGGCAACGGGGTCGCCTGGTATCACGGGCTGGCGCTGCCGGGCTCGGAAGATCACGGCACCAAGCTGATGGGCTTCTCCGGCAAGGTGAACAACCCCGGGGTCTGGGAGCTGCCGTTTGGCATCACCGCCCGCGAGCTGTTTGAAAATTACGCCGGCGGCATGAAGAGCGGCTATCGCCTGAAAGCCTGGCAACCGGGCGGCGCAGGCACCGGCTTCCTGCTGCCGGAGCACCTCGATGCCCAGATGTATACCGCCGGTATCGGCAAGGTCGGTACCCGGATGGGGACTGGCCTCGCCATGGCGGTGGATGACTCCATCAGCATGGTCTCCCTGCTGCGCAACATGGAGGAGTTCTTCGCCCGCGAGTCGTGTGGCTGGTGCACGCCCTGTCGCGATGGCCTGCCCTGGAGCGTCAAGCTGCTACGGGCACTGGAACGTGGCGAAGGGCAATCCGGCGATCTGGCGACTCTGGAACAACTCTGCGGTTTCCTTGGCCCGGGCAAGACCTTCTGCGCCCACGCACCGGGCGCCGTCGAGCCGCTGGCCAGCGCCATCAAATATTTCCGCTCCGAATTCGAGGCCGGGATCAAAGGCAGCGGTGATAACCGCAAGCCGGTCAAAGGGATCCAGCCCAATCTGCTGGGCGAGCGCTGGTAACGACACCACAGATTTCACAAAACAGGTTTCAGGGAAGTTGTATGGCAACCATTTATGTAGACGGCAAAGAGTACGAGGTAGACGGAGCAGATAACCTGCTGCAAGCCTGTCTGTCGCTGGGTCTGGACGTCCCCTATTTCTGCTGGCATCCGGCGCTGGGTAGCGTTGGCGCCTGCCGCCAGTGTGCGGTCAAACAGTATCAGAATGCCGATGACAAACGCGGTCGTCTGGTCATGTCTTGCATGACCCCGGCCACCGATGGCAGCTACATCGCCATCGAGGATGAAGAGGCTAAAGAATTTCGCAAGAGCGTGGTGGAGTGGCTGATGACCAACCACCCTCACGACTGCCCGGTGTGTGAAGAGGGCGGCGCCTGCCACCTGCAGGACATGACGGTGATGACTGGCCACAACAGCCGTCGCTACCGCTTCACCAAACGCACCCACCAGAATCAGGAGCTGGGCCCCTTCATCGGTCACGAGATGAACCGCTGCATCGCCTGCTACCGCTGCGTCCGTTACTACAAGGATTATGCCGGTGGCGAGGATCTCGGGGTCTATGGTGCCCACGACAACGTCTATTTCGGGCGGGTCGAGGATGGCACCCTGGAGAGTGAATTTTCCGGCAACCTGGTGGAGGTCTGCCCCACCGGCGTCTTCACCGACAAGACCCACTCCGAACGTTACAACCGCAAGTGGGACATGCAGTTTGCCCCCAGCATCTGCCAGCAATGCTCCGTGGGTTGCAACATCAGCCCGGGCGAGCGTTATGGCGAACTGCGCCGCATCGAAAACCGCTTCCACGGCAGCGTCAACCACTACTTCCTTTGTGACCGTGGCCGCTTTGGCTATGGCTATGTCAATCTGGCCGACCGCCCGCGCCAACCGCTGCTCAAAGATGGCAACGACCAGCTTACCATCACGGTCGATGGCGCCCTCAACCGAGCCGCCGATGCCCTGCGCACGGCCCGCGACCTCATCGGCATCGGCTCGCCCCGCGCCTCGCTGGAGAGCAACTTTGCCCTGCGCGAGTTGGTGGGTGAAGCCAACTTCTACGCAGGCGTCGAGCAGGCCGAATGGGCCTGTCAGCTGAAGATGCTGCAGATCCTGCAACAGGGCGGCGTGCCGACTCCGAGCCTGCGGGACATGGAAGAGGCTGATGCCATTCTGCTGCTCGGCGAAGATGTCACCATGAGCGCCGCCCGTATCGCGTTGGCGCTGCGCCAAGCGGTCAAGGGCAAGGCTCGCGAGCTGGCCCGCAAGATGAAGGTCGATCTGTGGCAAGTCGCCGCCGTTCAGACCCTGGGTCAGAACGAGCGCTACCCGCTGCTCATCACCAGCCTCGA
The DNA here is from genome assembly GCF_040907905.1 of Aeromonas sp. s13. NCBI lineage: Bacteria > Pseudomonadati > Pseudomonadota > Gammaproteobacteria > Aeromonadales > Aeromonadaceae > Aeromonas > Aeromonas sp. s13. The sequence continues at coordinate 8,819 of NZ_JBFOCS010000034.1, forward strand.
CACCACCCGTCTGGACGATGTGGCGGCCGACAAGCTGCACGCCCCCTATGCCGATCAGGCGCGCATTGGCTTTGCCATCGCCAACCTGCTCGACCCGAGTGCACCGGCCGTGGCCGACCTCTGCCCCGAGCTGCAAGCACAAGCGACTCGCTGGGCCGAGCTGCTCGGCAACGCCAGGAAGCCGCTCATCATTGCAGGCTCCACTGCCCGCTATGTGGCGCTGCTTGAGGCGGCCAGCAACATTGCCCGCGCCCTGAAAGGCCGAGGACTGGAAGCCAACATCGCGCTGGTTGGCCAGGAGGCCAACTCGCTGGGTCTGGCCATGCTCGGCGCTCAAACCTTGTCAGACAAGCCGCTCGAAGCCGCCCTTGCGCGTATCGAGGCCGAAGAGGGGTTGGCGCTGGTCACCCTGGAGAACGATCTCTACCGCCGCGCGCCGCGCAACCGGGTGGATGCTGCGCTGGCACGGCTGCAGCACCTGCTGGTCATCGACCATCAGGCAACCCCGACCGCCAACAAGGCAGATCTGGTGCTGCCAGCGGCCAGTTTTGCCGAGGCCGATGGCACCCTGGTGAACATGGAAGGGCGCGCCCAGCGCTTCTTCCAGGTCTATGCGCCCGCCTTCTACAACACCGATATTCAGGTGCGTGAAGGGTGGCGCTGGCTGGCGGCGCTGCAAGGAGCGATAGAACGCAAGCCGCTGCGCTGGCAGAACTTCGACCAGGTCAACCATGACTGCGCCACCAGCAATCCGCTGCTGGCTACCATGCTGGAAGCGGCGCCCAACGCAGGCTTGCGGATCCGTGGCATGCGACTGGCCCGTGAGCCGCATCGTTACAGCGGTCGCACCTCCATGCTGGCGGATCAGAACGTCAGCGAGCCGCGGGTAGCGCAAGATCCCGACTCCCCCTTCAACTTCTCCATGGAAGGGTATGCCGGAGCCCGTCAGCCGCTGCCGCAAGTACCGTTCGCCTGGGCGCCGGGCTGGAACTCTCCCTCCGCCTGGAACAAGTTCCAGGATGAAGTGGGTGGCAAACTGCGTGCTGGCGATCCGGGTCGCCGTCTGCTGGAAGCAACAGACCCGCAGGCAGAAGGCAAGGAGCTGCTCGGCTGGTTCACCACCATCCCCACCCCCTTCAAGGCCGTAGAGGCGCTGCAAGTGGTCAATTATGCCCAGCTGTTTGGCGGCGAGGAGCTCTCCGCTCGCAGCCCGGTTATTCAGGCCCGGATAAACGAACCCGAGCTGGTGCTCAATCCCCTTGATGCGCAGCGTCTGGCCCTCCACGGGGGCAGTCAGGTCTCCTTCTCCTGGGGCGGTAGCCACTGGCAACTGCGTCTGCGGCTTAGCGAGCAGCTGAGCGCCGGTCTGGTGGGGCTCCCCCTTGGGGTGAACGGCCTGCCGACGGCCCTGCAACAAGCCTCAATCACTAACCTGCAGGAGGTGATCGCATGAGCGAGTCGCTGATCGATCTGTTGCTGGAGGTGGGCAAGGCACTGATCGTGCTGGTGGGGATCGTGGGGGCTGGCGCCTTCATGAGCTTCATCGAGCGTCGCCTGCTGGCTCTGTGGCAGGATCGCTATGGCCCCAACCGGGTGGGGCCGTTTGGTCTGCTCCAGCTGGCCGCCGACATGATCAAGATGTTCTTCAAGGAGGACTGGATCCCGCCGTTCGCTGATCGGCGGATCTTTATCCTGGCCCCCATCATCGCCTTCACTGCCTTTATTCTGGCGTTTGCGGTGGTGCCCATCACCCCCACCTGGGGCGTGGCGGATCTCAATGTGGGGCTGCTCTACATCCTGGCCATCGCAGGGCTGGCGGTCTATGCGGTGCTGTTCGCCGGCTGGTCGAGCAACAACAAATACTCATTGCTCGGCAGCTTGCGTGCCTCGGCCCAGACCCTCTCCTACGAGGTGTTTCTCGGGCTATCCCTGATGGGGATTGTGATCCAGACCGGCAGTTTCAACCTGCGCGACATCGTCGAGGCACAGGCAGACTTGTGGAACGTGGTGCCCCAGATTTTGGGCTTTGTCACCTTCCTGTTTGCCGGTGTCGCCGTCACCCACCGTCACCCGTTCGATCAGCCGGAAGCCGAGCAGGAGCTCGCCGATGGCTATCACATCGAGTATGCGGGGATGAAGTGGGGTCTCTTCTTCGTGGGCGAATATATCGGCATCGTGCTGATCTCCTCGCTCATCGTGACCCTCTTCTTCGGTGGCTGGCACGGCCCCTGGCTGCCCCCCTTCATCTGGTTTGCCCTGAAGACCGCCTGTTTCATGGTGTTCTTCATCCTGCTGCGGGCCTCCCTGCCTCGCCCGCGCTTTGACCAGGTGATGTCGTTTGGCTGGAAAGTCTGCTTGCCGCTGACCCTGATCAATATGCTGGTCACCGCGGCAGTTGTACTGATAAGTACGCAGTGAGGCACTCAATATGAAAATTGTTAGCATTATTCAGGGTGTCGGCACCCAGTTACGCAGCCTGGCCATGGTCTTCTCCCATGCCTGGAGGCCCCGTGAAACCCTCAACTATCCGGAGCAGGCAGTCTATGCGGCCCCCCGCTACCGCGGTCGCATCGTGCTGACCCGCGACCCGGACGGGGACGAGCGCTGCGTGGCCTGCAACCTCTGCGCAGTTGCCTGCCCGGTCGGCTGCATCTCGCTGCAAAAATCCGAGCGGGAAGATGGTCGCTGGTATCCGGAGTTCTTTCGCATCAACTTCTCTCGCTGCATCTTCTGCGGCCTGTGTGAAGAGGCTTGCCCCACCACCGCCATACAGCTGACACCGGATTTCGAGATGGGTGAGTATCGCCGCCAGGATCTGGTGTACGAGAAGGAGGATCTGCTGATCAGCGGGCCCGGCAAATACCCGGACTACAACTTCTATCGCATGAGCGGGATGGCCATCGACGGCAAGCCGAAAGGGGATGCCGAAAACGAAGCCAAGCCCATCGATGTCAAGAGCCTGCTGCCCTGAGGAGTCAATCATGGAACTGGCATTTTATGCCTCGGCCCTGGTGGCCATTTACAGCACGCTGCGGGTGATCAGCACCAGCAATCCCATGCATGCGCTGCTCAATCTCATCATCTCCCTCATCGCCGTGGCCATGATCTTCTTCTGCCTGGGTGCCGCCTTTGCGGGGGCCCTGCAGGTGATCGTCTACGCCGGCGCCATCATGGTGCTGTTCGTGTTCGTGGTGATGATGCTGAACCTGGGGAGTGCCCAGGCACAGGAGAAAAAGTGGCTCACCCCCATGACCTGGGGGGGGCCAGCCCTGCTCTCGCTGATCCTGCTGGGCTTTCTGGCCCACGGCATTCTCGGGGTGATCGGGGGCCTGATCGGAGTGACCGAGGTGACCGCCAAGCAGGTAGGTGTCGAGCTCTTTGGCCCCTATGTACTGGCGGTGGAGCTTGCCTCCATCCTGCTGCTGGCGGGTCTGGTAACCGCCTATCACCTGGGTCGAGAAGAGAAGAGCGGTGAAGTGCTCTCCGTCCCGCGCTCTGCTTCCCGCTCTGCACAAGAAGGAGGTCAGCAATGAATGGAATCCCTATGGAGCACGGCCTCCTGCTGGCCGCGGTGCTCTTCTGCATCGGCTTGTGCGGTCTGCTGATCCGCCGCAACCTGCTCTACATCCTGATGAGTATCGAAATCATGATGAATGCCTCGGCACTGGCGTTTGTGGTGGCGGGGAGCCGCTGGGCCCAGGCAGATGGCCAGATCATGTATATCCTGGTGATTTCTCTGGCGGCAGCGGAGGCCAGTATCGGCCTTGCCCTGTTACTGCTGCTCTATCGTCGTTACCACACCCTGAACGTGGACACTGTGAGCGAGATGCGCGGATGAGCCTCCTATACCTGACTTTTCTGTTTCCGCTGCTGGGATGGCTGGTGCTGGCCTTCTCCCTCGGTCGTTTCGGGGAGCGCACCTCGGCGCTCATCGGCGTCGGCAGCATAGGGTTGTCGGCCCTCACTACCCTGTGGGTCGGCATTGATTTTCTCAACACCATGCCGGCGGGCGGCGTCTATACCCAGACCCTGTGGCAGTGGATCTCGGTGGGCAGCTTCAGCCCCAGCTTCCGCCTGGCACTGGACGGCCTGTCGCTGACCATGCTGGGCGTGGTCACCGGGGTGGGCTTCTTCATCCACCTGTTCGCCTCCTGGTACATGCGTGGGGAAGAGGGTTATTCGCGCTTCTTCACCTACACCAACCTCTTCATCGCCAGCATGCTGTTCCTGGTGCTGGCCGATGACCTGCTGTTCGTGTATCTGGGCTGGGAAGGGGTAGGTCTGTGCAGCTATCTGCTGATCGGCTTCTACTACAAGGATCGCAAGAACGGAGCGGCGGCCCTCAAGGCATTTGTCGTGACCCGGGTGGGTGATGTCTTCCTCGCCATCGGCCTGTTTATCCTCTATCGGGAACTGGGCACCCTCAATATCCACGAGCTGCTGGTTCGTGCCCCGACCCTGTTTGCCGAGGGCTCCCCTGCCCTGTCGCTGGCCTGCCTGATGCTCCTGGGCGGCGCGGTCGGCAAATCGGCACAGCTGCCGCTGCAAACCTGGCTGGCGGATGCGATGGCAGGCCCGACCCCTGTCTCCGCGCTGATCCACGCCGCCACCATGGTAACCGCCGGTGTCTACCTGATTGCCCGTACCCACGGCCTGTTCCTGCTGGCGCCGGAGATCCTCCATCTGGTCGGGCTGGTCGGCGCCATCACCCTGGTGCTGGCAGGCTTTGCGGCGCTGGTTCAGACCGATATCAAGCGGATCCTCGCCTACTCCACCATGAGCCAGATTGGCTACATGTTCCTGGCACTCGGTGTCGGCGCATGGGAAGGGGCCATCTTCCACCTGATGACCCACGCCTTTTTCAAGGCGCTGCTGTTCCTCTCCGCCGGTGCCGTTATCATCGCGACACACCACGAGCAGAACATCTTCAAGATGGGTGGCCTGCGCAAGAGTCTGCCGCTGGTCTATGCCTGCTTCCTGGTGGGTGGTTCGGCTCTGGCCGCGCTGCCGCTGGTCACCTCCGGTTTCTACAGTAAGGACGCCATCCTGTGGCAAGTAGAAGCCTCTGGCCAAAGCGCACTGCTGTGGGCCGGTCTGGTAGGGGCATTCCTCACCTCCCTCTACACCTTCCGGCTGATCTTTATCGCCTTCCATGGCAAAGAGCAGACCAAAGCCCACGCCGGTCACGGTCTGGCTCACCATCTGCCGCTCTTGGTTCTGCTGGTGCTCTCCACCGGCATAGGCGCGCTGATCACCCCGCCGCTGGCAGGTGTGCTGCCGGCAGGCCCGGGAGATCATATCGAAGAGGGGCGCCATGCACTGGAGGTTGCCTCCGGCATCATCGCCATTGCGGGCATCGCGCTGGCCGCGTTTCTGTTCCTTGGTGAGCGCCGTCTGGCCACCTCCATTGCCAACAGCGCGCCGGGCCGCCTGCTCAGCACCCTCTGGTTCAACGCCTGGGGTTTTGACTGGCTCTATGACCAGCTGTGGGTCAAACCCTATCTGCTGGCGACCCGTCTGGTCGGGCAGGATCCGCTGGACTGGATGATGGGCCTGCCCGCCTGGCTTGCCCTGCGTGGCAACCAGCTGCTGGCCTGGACCGTGACCGGCAAGTTGCGCTGGTATGCCGCCTCCATGGGGATCGGCGCCGTGCTGGTGCTGGCGCTGTTGCTGCTGGGATAACGCGATGAACAATACGAAGATCGTACAGCCGGGCTGTTTGCTCTCCCTGATGGAACAGGGAGCGCAATCTCATATGAACTTGAACGAGAGCTGATACCGTGACCTTACTCTGGATCTTGCTAATTCCTTTTATCGGGGGCTTGCTCTGCTGGCAGATGGAGCGTCTCGGCGGGCAGTTTGTCCGCTGGGTTGCCCTGCTCTCCATGAGCGCCAGCCTGCTGCTCTCCTGTGCCATCTGGCTAAGTGGTGATTTCTCCCTTGCCACCACGGGCCTCGACAGCGCGGGCGTCTCCGGTGCTGCCTCAGCCTGGGCCGCCGAGTGGCGCCTGCCGTGGATCCCCCGCTTCGGCATCTCTTTGCATCTGGCGGTGGATGGCCTGTCGCTCTTGATGGTGATCCTCACCTGCTTTATCGGGGTACTGGCCATTCTCTGTTCGTGGAAAGAGATCGTGCAGCGCATCGGCTTCTTCCACCTCAACCTGCTCTGGATCCTGGGCGGCGTGCTCGGGGTCTTTATGGCGCTGGACCTGTTCCTCTTCTTCTTCTTCTGGGAGATGATGCTGGTCCCCATGTACTTCCTGATTGCGCTCTGGGGCCATTCGGTCACTGACGGCAAATCACGGATCAACGCAGCAACCAAGTTCTTCATCTACACCCAGGTGAGCGGCCTTATCATGCTGGTGGCCATCATCGGGCTGGTGCTGACCCACCAGCATGCCACCGGAGTCTTCACCTTCAACTATCTGGAGCTGCTCAATACCCCGATGAGCAAGGGCGTTCAGTGGCTGCTGATGCTGGGCTTCTTTATCGCCTTCGCGGTCAAGATGCCGCTGGTACCGCTGCACGGCTGGCTGCCGGATGCCCACAGTCAGGCGCCGACCGCAGGCTCGGTGGATCTCGCCGGTATTTTGCTGAAAACCGCCGCCTACGGTCTGCTGCGCTTCGCCCTGCCGCTGTTCCCGGAGGCCTCAGCCGAATTTGCCCCCTACGCCATGGTGCTTGGCCTGATCGGGATCGTCTACGGCGCCATCGTGGCCTTTGCCCAGACCGACATCAAACGGCTGGTGGCCTACACCAGCATCTCCCACATGGGTTTTGTGATGATCGCTATCTACTCGGGTAGCGAGCTGGCCCTGCAGGGCGCCGTGGTGCAGATGATCGCCCACGGTCTCTCGGCTGCCGGCCTCTTCATCCTCTGCGGTCAGCTCTACGAGCGGTTGCACACCCGGGATCTGCGCCAGATGGGCGGCCTGTGGGGACGCCTGCGCTATCTGCCCGGTGTGATGCTCTTCTTCTCGGTGGCGTCACTTGGCATGCCGGGCACCGGCAACTTTGTCGGCGAATTCCTGATCCTGATCGGCAGCTTCCAGGTTGCCCCTGTCATCACGGCAGTCGCCACCTTCGGTCTGGTACTGGCCTCGGTCTACTCTCTCATCATGTTGCAGCGCGCCTGCTTTGGCCCCGCCAAGGATGAGAGCATGCTCAAGGGATTGGATCGCCGCGAGCTGACCATGATGATGGTGATCGCGGGCCTGCTGGTTGTGCTTGGCCTCTATCCCCAACCCGTGATTGACACCGCCAGCAGCAGCCTTATCAACGTGCTGCACTGGTATCTGCTGCCGACTGCTGGAGCCCTGCAATGACTTTCTCCGCTTCCCAACTGCTGGCACTGCTTCCCCTGCTGTTGACCACCGGGGCCATGGCGGCCCTGATGCTGGCCATCGCTTGGCGCCGCTGTGTCACCACCGCCTTTACCGTGACCATTGTTGGCCTCAACCTTGCTCTGTTCTCGCTGCCCATCGTGATGGCGCAAGGGGATCAGGGGGTCACACCGCTGCTGCAAGTGGACAGTTACGCCGTCTTCTACATGGGACTAGTGCTCATCGGCGCCCTGGCCACCTGCACTTTCGGTCAATCGTGGCTGAAAGCCTACCCGGACAACCGGGAGGAGTTCTTCCTGCTGCTGCTGATCGCCACCGCTGGTGGTCTGGTGCTGGCCTGCTCCCGTCACCTCGCCTCTCTCTTTATCGGGATCGAGATGCTGACCCTGCCGATGTTCGGTCTGGTGGGTTACGCCTACCGCGAGCGCCACTCGCTGGAAGCCGCGGTGAAATACATGGTGCTCTCTGCCGCCGCCACCGCCTTCCTGTTGTTTGGCATGGCGCTGCTCTATGCGCAGGCAGGCAGCCTGAGCTTTGCAGCCCTGGGGCAGACCCTGGCCGAGAGCCCGGCTCACCATCCGCTGCTGATGGGCGGTTTGGGGTTAATGCTGGTCGGCTTTGCCTTTAAACTCTCCCTGGCCCCCTTCCACCTCTGGACCCCGGATGTCTACGAAGGTGCCCCGGCACCGGTCGCCACCTTCCTCGCCACCGTCAGCAAGGTGGCGGTCTTTGCCGTGCTGCTGCGCTTCTATCTGGCGGTACCGGCGGCGAGCGATCCCATGATCCACTGGCTGCTGGCAGCCATGGCGGTCATCTCCATCATGGTCGGCAACCTGCTGGCCCTGGTGCAGACCAACGTCAAACGGATGCTGGGTTACTCCTCCATCTCCCACTTCGGTTACCTGCTGGCGGTGATCGTGGCGAGCCGATTCGGCCAGATGCCGGTGGAAGCAGCCGGGGTCTACCTGCTGATGTATCTGTTCACCAGCCTGGGTGCCTTTGGTGTCGTCTGCATGATGTCGAGCCCCTATCGCGGCAAGGATGCAGACTCCCTGCACAGCTATCGCGGCCTGTTCTGGAAACGCCCTTACCTCACCGCCGTGATGACGGTAATGATGTTGTCGCTCGCGGGTATCCCGATGACCCTCGGCTTTATCGGCAAGTTCTACCTCATCGGCGTCACCGTCGAGGCGCAGCTCTGGTGGCTCTCCGGTGCCATCGTGCTCGGCAGCGCGCTGGGGCTCTACTACTACCTCAGGGTGATGGTGACCCTCTATCTGCGCGAACCGGGCATGCAGCAGCGCGATGCCAGCGCCGACTGGGCACTATCCTCCGGTGGCGTGGTTGTGCTGCTCTCTGCCGCCCTGGTGGTGTTGCTGGGGCTCTATCCCCAGCCGGTCATCAGCCTGGTACAAGGGTTCCAGCACGTGGTATTGCAGTAACCTTTACCGTCACACCCCCTCATTACCCGCAAAACCGGCAGCCTTGACTGCCGGTTTTCTCTTTCCGGCCCGACAGCATCGCGCACTCCGCGAGCCAGCAAATGACAGATAAGTCAGCGAGGGTGATACCCATCATGGTTTTTGCCATACAACCAGAACCGGGCGAGATCCTCATACACTCTTGAATTCCTTATTGATATATTGGTTATATTCTGGAATGGAGTTCAGATTGATGAAGCAACACTACGTTTGCCAATTTAACCCGACAGAACTGGCCGCCACGCTGGCACCCTTGCAAGGAGGCAAGCTGACCATACTGTTGGCCGAACAGGATTGCGCGCAGGTTCCCCTGTTGCAGCAGTTGTGCCGCGACTTCAACATCGCCCTGGATGGCGCCATTTTCCCCCAACTGATCGGTGCGCAAGTATTGTTGCCGCAAGGGGCCTGGCTACTGCCCAGAGCCAACCCCTATCACGCCACACTGCTGCCCCTGACACCGCAGGCCAGCGCAGCATCCCTTGCCCACCTGATTGCGGAACAGGTGGAGAGCATGCTGGCCACCTGGCCAACCCCTTCGCCGCCACCAACCCTGTTTCTGACCTTCGACAACCTCATTCCCAATATCGCCTCCATTCTGGATGCGCTTTATCTGCAGCTGGCCAATCGCGTCAACTATGCCGGCGCCAACGCAGGCAGCGGCAGCTTCACCCCTATTGCCTGCCTGTTCGACAATCAACGGCAACTTGCCTACGGGGTCACCTGCACGCTGCTGCCCAGCAACAGCTTTCCCTTTCTGGAACATGGTTATCAACTCTCGGCACAACCAATGCTGGCCACCAGCAGTGAAGCGAACAAGATTGCCTACATCGACTGGCAACCGGCCTTTCAAAAATATCAGGGGCTGATCCGCCAGCAATTCCAGCACACTATTGTGCGCGAGGAGCTCTACCGCTTCGTGGTGCACATGCCACTGGGCCTGCTGCGGGCCAACGGGGATGTGATTGTCAGGATCCCCGTCGAGGCAAACGATGACGGCGCCCTGCTCTGCGCCGGCGAGGTCGCGGAGCACAGCATCCTCACTCTGCTGAAGGCGCCAGAGAGTGCCACCGAACATGCCTGCTCACTGGCCAGGCGCCTTAACCAGCAACAAACCCTCACCCGGGCACACTTGCTGGAGGTCTACTACTGCGCGGGACGCCAGCTGCACTTCGACCAGCAGACGGTGACCGAGCTGCACACCCTGCTGACCCACTCGGGGGCCGGCGATCTGGCAGGAGCCCTCTCCCTTGGCGAAATTGGCAGCGTGCGCCACGGGGATTACCCCCAATTTCATAACGGCGCCATTCTCTGTAACGGGGCATTGATATGAACAACGACCACGCCATGGCCATCGTCTGCGATCTGGCGCTCTGCATCGGGCGTGAAGTCACGCTGGATGCGCTGCTCACCAAGGTACTGCAACGTTTTATGCATCACTGCGCCACGCCGGTTGGCGCGGTATTGCAGCAGCAACAGGAGGGATACAAGCTGCTCAAGGTGATCGGCGACGAGCAGCTGCGCCAGCACACCGGCACCACCCTGCCACTGCCTGGGTGGGTCAGCGAGGAGGAGCACTGCCTGCTGCAACAGACGCTCCCCCTGCCGGGCAGCCGCCCCTACCAGTTTGCCTATCGGCTCAAGGTTGAAGGGGGTTATCTCATCTTGCTGCTCGCCCCCCAGCCACATCAGCAGATCGTACCGGTCTGCCATCTGTTCAGCCCGGTGCTCGGCAACCTGGCCCGCGCCATTTCCCTCTGCAAGGACAGCGAGCTGCTCGCCCTGCGTCAGCAGGCCGAACTGAAGGATCTGAAACACTTCAACGAATCCCTGCTCAAGGCCATCCCGATCCCTGTGTTCTACAAAGATATCGAGGGGCGGTTTCTGGGCTGCAACCAGGCCTTCAATCAGGTGATCGGCATCGGCAAGGAGGCGCTGCTGGGTCGACGAGTCGAGGAGCTGCTGCCAGTCGGGCTTGCCGAGGCCTACAGCATGCGGGAAGCCGAGCTGCTGCGAAGTCGCCAGCCCCAGTGCATCGAACAGCAGTTGCATGACCGCAATGGCATGCGCTATCAGGTCATCTGTTTCAAGGATCTCTTCTATGACCATCAGGGGATGGTTGCAGGCATCATCGGCACCCTGGTCGACATCACCCGCCTCAAGGAGAGCGAGCGCCACCAGCGTGACCTGCTGTTCCAGACCATCAGTGCCCTCGCCAGCGCCATCAGCCACAAGGATCGCAACAGTGCGGGCCATGAGCTGAGGGTGCGCGATTTGGCACTGGCCATCGGGCAGGCCATGCAACTGCGGCAAGAGCGGCTGGATGCGCTGGGACTGGCGGCCATGGTGCACAATATCGGCCTGCTGCAGATCCCCACCGAGATCATCACCCGCCCACGTGAATTGCGGCCGGTGGAGTTCGAACTGATCAAGCAGCACCCCCAGGCCGGCCACGATATTCTCAAACAGATCGACTTCCCCTGGCCCATCGCCACCATAGTGCTGCAGCACCACGAAAACCTCGATGGCAGCGGCTATCCGCAGGGGCTGGCGGGCAACGCCATTACCCTGGAGGCGCGCATTATCCGGGTGGCCGACTCGCTGATCGCCATGACCTCCCATCGCCCGTTCCGCCGGGCCATGCCCCTGAGTGACGCCATTGCCGAACTGACCCGCTATGCCGGGATCCATTACGATGAAAAAGTGGTCAACAGCTGTATCGTGCTCTGGCAGACTGGCTACCACTTCGGCCCTCCCATCAGTCAACTTACAGACAAGGCGGGATAAGATGTCCGAACTTCTCACCTCCTGTGCACTCCCCCACCCACTGACCGATGCGCTCCCCTCCTCGGCGCTGTTGCTGACCCAGGTGATGGATCAGCTTCCCTATCGGGTGCTGCTCAAAGACACCCGATTCAGCTACATTGCGGGCAACCGCCTGCTGGCGGCGGATCTCGCCCTCTCCCCAGAGGCACTGGTGGGCAAGAATGACTGCGACTTCTTTCCCCCCGAACTGGTACAACGCTATCGGGAGGATGACGCCCGAGTCATGCGCGAGGGGATACACCAGCACATCGAAGAGCCCTATCTGAAGGGGGGAGAAGCCCGCTGGCTCAGCACCACCAAGTTTCCCCTGCGTGATGAGGCGGGGAGTATCGTGGGGGTCGGCGTCTTCTTCGAAGACATTACCGAGCAGAAGTGGCAGCAGGAGAAACTGCAACAGTACAGCTGGACCCAGCAGGCGATCAGCCGCGCCCACCACGCCCTGCTCAAACCGGGCGATGAGCCGCAACTGCTGCAGGATATCTGCGATGCCATCGCCGTCGATGACCGTTTTCCGCTGGTGGCAGTGCTGCAAGGCCAGCCCGAACTCGCCCAACCGCCGAGGATCGTGGCGCAGGCAGGCAGTGCCGATGCCTCGGAACAAACGCTGTGGTTGAACGATGAGGCCCTCACCCAGGCCATCCTCCACCAGCGGCGTCTCAATCAGGTGATCTTCCACGAGCGGCCCCATACCGGCCACCACCCGTTGCGTTCCCGCCTGCTTATCCCCTTGCCACTGCAGGAGGATCTGGCCGGTGCGCTGATCATTCACAGCGACCAGCCGCGGTTGTTCAGCCAGGAGGAGGAGCAGCTCTTCATCCAGCTGACCGACTACCTCACCTATGGCCTGCAGGCGCGCCATACCCAGCAGGCTTATCTGCGCTCGCAACAGGAGAAGATCTTCCATGCCCGCCAGCTGGAGCTGGCACTGGAAGATGCGCTGGGTGCCATCGCCGCCGTGCTGGAGCAGCGCGATCCCTATACCGCAGGCCATCAGAAACATGTGGCCAAGCTGGCCCAAGCCATCGGCCGGGAGCTCAGGCTGGAAGAGAAGCGGCTGCGGGGGATCTATCTGGGCGCCATGGTGCACGATATCGGCAAGATCCAGGTACCGGCTGAAATTCTCACCAAACCGGAACGCCTCACGCCACTGGAGTTCGAGCTGGTCAAGGAACACCCCGCCATCGGCTATCTGGTGCTCAAGGATATCGACTTCCCCTGGCCCATCGCCCGGATGATCCACCAGCACCACGAGTATCTCGATGGCTCCGGCTATCCGCTGGGACTCAAGGGGGATGAGATCCTGCTGGAGGCCCGCATCCTCACCGTCGCCGATATCGTCGAATCCATGTCCTCTGATCGCCCCTATCGCGCCGCCCTCGGCATTCCCCAGGCCCGTGAGCAGATCATCCAGATGCGCGGCCATCAGCTCGATGCGGATGTGGTGGATGCCTGTCTGCGGATCCTCGACCGGGGAGACTTTATCCCCCAACCGCTCGGCAAGCCGTAACGACACGGATAAAAAAACCGGCCAAATGGCCGGTTTCTGTTTTTATGCGCTGGTGCTGTCTCTATTAACCCAGACGAACCCGGGCGTTGCGGAACATCCGCATCCAGGCGCCGTCCTCGCCCCAGTTGTCGGGGTGCCAGGAGTTGGCCACGGTGCGGAACACCCGCTCCGGGTGCGGCATCATGATGGTGGCACGGCCATCGGTGGTGGTCACGGCGGTGATACCATCCGGCGAGCCATTCGGGTTGGCCGGGTACTGCTCGGTCACGCTGCCGCGGTTGTCGACAAAGCGCAGCCCTACCAGACCGCTCTGCTGCAGTGCGCTCAGGTGAGCGGCATCGCGCACCTCGACACGCCCTTCCCCGTGGGAAACGGCAATAGGCATCACCGAGCCTGCCATGCCGGCGAAGAAGGCCGATGGGGACTCCTGCACCTCAACCAGACTGAAGCGGGCCTCGAAGCGCTCGGAGCGGTTGCGCACAAAGCGCGGCCAGAGATCGGCACCCGGGATGAGATCCCGCAGGTTGGACATCATCTGGCAACCGTTGCAGACACCCAGAGAGAGGGTATCGCCGCGCTCGAAGAAGCGCTGGAACTGCTCACGGGCGTTGTCATTGAACAGGATGGACTTGGCCCAGCCTTCACCGGCACCCAACACATCACCGTAGGAGAAGCCGCCACAGGCTACCAGGGTCTGGAACTCCTCCAGCTTGATGCGACCGGAGAGAATATCGCTCATATGGACATCGACCGCCGCGAAACCGGCACGATCGAACGCCGCCGCCATCTCCACATGGGAGTTGACCCCCTGCTCGCGCAGCACCGCCAGACGGGGGGAGACCCCACGGGCGATATAGGGAGCAGCCACATCCTCGGACGGGTTGTAAGTCAGCTTGGCATGCAGACCCGGATCGGTGGCGTCCTGACGGGCCGCGTGCTCACTGTCGGCGCACGCCGGGTTGTCGCGCAGGCGCTGCATCTGCCAGCTGGTCTCGCCCCAAATGGTGCGAAGGGCAGTGCGGCTGGCGCGATAGACCTCCTGACCGCCCCGCTGCAGGGTGATGAGATCCCCTTCGCGCACGGTACCGAGCACATGGGAGCAGGCCGCCAGACCGTGGCCGGCCAGCAGGGTCATCACCGCCTCTTTGTCTTCACGACGCACCTGAATGACGGCGCCCAGCTCTTCGTTGAACAGTGCAGGCAGCAGCTCGCCGCCGATGCGATCGAGCTGGATGTCGAGGCCACAGTGGCCGGCAAACGCCATCTCGGTCAAGGTGACGAACAGGCCACCGTCAGAGCGGTCGTGGTAGGCGATCAGTTTGCGATCAGCCACCAGTGCCTGAATGGCGTTGAAGAAGCCTTTGAGCTGGACCGGGTTGTCGAGATCCGGCGCCTTGTCACCCAACTGGCGATAGACCTGCGCCAGCGCCGAGGCGCCGAGGCGCTGCTTGCCATTGCCAAGGTCGACGAGGATAAGGTCGGTTTCACCGAGATCGGTACGCAGTTGTGGCGTGACTGTGTTGCGCACATCCTCGACTCGGGCAAAGGCGGAGATGAGCAGGGAGAGCGGCGAGGTGACGCTGTGCTCCTTGCCATCCTGCTGCCAGCGGGTCTTCATGGACATGGAGTCCTTGCCCACCGGGATGGTGATACCCAAGGCCGGGCAGAGCTCCTCGCCCACCGCTTTGACCGCCTCATAGAGACCGGCATCTTCCCCCGGGTGACCGGCAGCGGCCATCCAGTTAGCGGAGAGCTTGACCCGCTTGAGGGAACCGATGTGGGCCGGCGCCAGGTTGGTGAGCGCTTCCGCCACCGCCATGCGAGCGGAGGCGGCGTGGGAGAGCAGCGCCACCGGGGTACGCTCGCCCATGGACATGGCTTCGCCGTGATAGCTGTCGTAGGTCGCCGCGGTGACGGCGCAATCGGCCACCGGGATCTGCCAGGGGCCAACCATCTGATCGCGATTGACCAGACCGGTCACGCTGCGATCGCCGATGGTGATAAGGAAGGACTTCTCCGCCACGGTCGGCAGGCGCAGTACCCGCTCGGCCGCGTCACTCAAAGTGATGCCATCGAGCTGGAGCGCTTTGCCTTGTGCAGGCAGAGTCACCACGTCGCGGTGCATCTTGGGTGCCTTGCCGAGCAGCACGTCCAGCGGCAGATCGATGGGCTGATTGTCAAAGTGGCTGTCAGAGAGGGTCAGATGCTTCTCTTCGGTCGCGGTGCCGATCACGGCATAGGGGGCGCGCTCGCGCTCACACAGGGCCTTGAACAGCGGCAGCTTGTCCTGCGCTACCGCCAGCACGTAACGCTCCTGGGATTCGTTGCACCAGATCTCCAGCGGGCTCATGCCCGGCTCGTCGCTCTGGATGGCGCGCAGATCGAAACGACCACCGCGCTCACCGTCGTTGACCAACTCCGGCATGGCGTTGGAGAGACCGCCCGCCCCCACATCGTGGATAAAGACGATGGGGTTGTCGTCACCCAGCTGCCAGCAGCGATCGATCACCTCCTGGCAACGACGCTCCATCTCGGGGTTGTCACGCTGCACCGAGGCAAAGTCGAGATCTTCGGCTGACTGGCCGGAGGCCATGGAGGATGCGGCACCGCCGCCCAGACCGATGTTCATCGCCGGGCCGCCCAGCACGATCAGCGCCGCGCCGACCGGGATCTCCCCTTTCTGGACATGTTCGGTGCGGATGTTGCCGATGCCGCCTGCCAGCATGATGGGTTTGTGGTAGCCACGCACCTCGACACCGTTGTGGCTCGGCACCTCCTCTTCGAAGGTACGGAAGTAGCCGAGAATGGCCGGACGGCCGAACTCGTTGTTAAACGCGGCGCCGCCGAGCGGCCCCTCCTGCATGATGTCGAAGGCGCTGACGATGCGGCTCGGCTTGCCGAAATCCTGCTCCCAGGGCTGCTCGAAGCCGGGAATGCGCAGGTTGGAGACGGAGAAACCGACCAGACCCGCCTTGGGCTTGGCACCGCGACCGGTGGCTCCCTCGTCGCGGATTTCGCCGCCGGAGCCGGTGGCTGCGCCCGGGAACGGGGAGATCGCGGTCGGGTGGTTGTGGGTCTCCACCTTCATCAGGATGTCGACCTGTTCCTGGTGATACTGGTATTCGCCGTTGGCCGGGCTCGGGAAGAAGCGGCCACCCTGGCTCCCTTCCATCACGGCGGCGTTGTCTTTATAGGCAGAGAGGACATGATCCGGCGTCTGCTCGAAGGTGTTCTTGATCATCTTGAACAGCGACTTGGGCTGCTGCTCGCCATCGATAGTCCAGTCGGCATTGAAGATCTTGTGACGGCAGTGTTCGGAGTTCGCCTGGGCGAACATGTAGAGCTCGATGTCGTTGGGGTTGCGACCCAACTTGGTGAAGTTCTCCACCAGATAGTCGATTTCGTCGTCGGCCAGCGCCAGACCGAGCGCCACGTTGGCTTCGGCCAGGGCTGCGCGACCACCGCCCAGCACATCCACCTGGGTGAAGGGGCGCGGCTCGTGGTGAGCAAACAGGGCGGCAGCTTCACTCATCTCGGCAAACACCACTTCCATCATCCGATCATGGAGCACGGCGGCAATGGCGCTGCGCTGGGCGGCACTCAGCTCCCCCTGCCCCTTGATGGTCAGGTAATAGGCAATACCACGCTCCAGCCGCTTGACCTGTTTCAGGCCACAGTTGTGGGCGATGTCGGTTGCTTTGGAAGACCAGGGGGAGATAGTGCCGGGGCGGGGGGTAACAAGAAACAGCTGACCGCTGGGGGTGTGTTCGGGGATGGTCGGGCCGTAGCGCAAGAGCTGGCCCAAGGTCGCTCGCTCGGGGGGAGAGAGGGGGCTTGTCAGCTCGGCAAAGTGCACATACTCGGCATAGACATCCTCTATCTCTACTCCGCTCTCTACTCCACTCTCGTTTCTCATCTGTGCGAAGCGTTGCAGCAGTTTTTGGACACGAAAATCAGACAGTGCTGGGGCACCACGCAAGATATCCATATGACCTTTCTCACCAAGTTTTAAAGTGGGGGGGAATTGAGACGCGCGTATTATAGGGATCTGGCTCACAGCGGACAAACGTTTTTCTCACTTCGTGCAGTGTGACTCTGCGCACACTCTCTGGTATAAAGGTGCCTCTTTTTTGACAAATGCCGATTTTTTCAACAAAGGTACTCACCTACTTGCGCTGCATTTTTCGACTGTTTATCGGGCTGTTGTTGACGCTGACGCTGGTTGGCTGCGACTTCTATAGCCCCTCCAGCCAGCTGGAGCAGATCCGCCAGCGAGGCGAGATCCGGGTTGGCACCATCTATGGTCCCACCTCCTATTACCAGCGTGACGACCTCGCCCAGGGGTTCGATTACGAGCTGGCGCAAAATTATGCCGACTGGTTGGGGGTGAAACTCACCATCATCCCGGTCGACACCACTGACCAACTGGTCACCCTGCTGAAAAAGGGCAAACTCGATCTGGCGG
Organism: Aeromonas sp. s13; assembly: GCF_040907905.1. NCBI lineage: Bacteria > Pseudomonadati > Pseudomonadota > Gammaproteobacteria > Aeromonadales > Aeromonadaceae > Aeromonas > Aeromonas sp. s13. The sequence continues at coordinate 26,438 of NZ_JBFOCS010000034.1, forward strand.
CTGCCGCCATCATGGTCACCCCCGAACGGCGCGAGCTGTTTCGCTTCGGCCCGGGCTTCTATCAGGTCTCTCCCAAACTGGTCTACCGCAACGGCAAACCCAAGCCGGCCTCATTGAACGATATCAAGGGCAAGCTGGTGGTGGCCGCCGGCTCCACCGGTGAAGATCTGCTCAAAGAGATGAGCAAAGAGAATCCGAAACTAGCCTGGAGCACCAGCGACAACGCCGATGTGGAGGAGCTGCTCAAGCAGGTGGTGGATGGCAAGATTGACTACACGGTGGTGCAGGATACCGTGCTGGCCCGTACCCAGCGCTACTACCCGGAGCTCACCGAGGGGCTGACCCTGGCCCAGAAGCAAACCGTTGCCTGGGCCATGAGCAAGCTGCCCGATGACAGCCTCTATGCCAGCGTGATCGACTTCTTCGGTCAGCGCTTTATGGATGGTGCCATCGCCAAGCTCGACGAGAAGTACTTCGGCCACGTGCAGAACTTCGACTTTGTCGATACCCGCACCTTCCTCAAGCGCGCCAAGAGCCTGCTGCCCAAGTACCAGCCGCTGTTCCAGACTCACGCCAAGAATATCGACTGGCGTCTGCTCGCCGCCATCAGCTATCAGGAGTCCCACTGGGACCCGCAGGCCCGCTCCTACACCGGCGTGCGCGGCATGATGATGCTGACCGAGCCCACTGCAAAAGCGATGGGGGTCAACGACCGGCTTCATCCGGAAGAGAGCATCAAAGGTGGCTCCCTCTATCTGCAACAGATGATGGAGAAGGTGCCGGATTCGGTGCCCGATGACGAGAAGGTGTGGTTTGCCCTCACCGCCTACAACATCGGTTACGGCCACATGATGGACGCCCGCCGCCTGACCAAAGAGCTCGGCAAGAATCCTGACGCCTGGAGCGACGTGAAAGAGGTGCTGCCGCTGCTGCAGCAAGCGCGCTGGCACCGCAAGGTACGTTACGGCTATGCCCGTGGCAGCGAGGCGCGTAACTATGTCAACAACGTGCGCCAGTACTACCAGAGTCTGCTCTGGCTCGACAACGAGCAACAGAAGGCACATCAGCGGGAGAGTCTCGACAACGACAGCGAGCCCGAGCTGGCCGAGCGCCCCACCGCCATCGCCGAAGTGGTCAATCAGATCACCATGCGCTAACCAGCCATTATTCGGCTGTTTTCACGCAAACTTCTCTGTTACCATCGATTCACATCGGAGCCTATCCGAAATCGCATTGTTTTCATTATGTTGAGAGATTAAATAACAGCAATTTCGGATGGGCTCCATCAATGACCCAAGGCCGGGATGGCCAACTGAGTTGGGAGGAGACCAAGATGCAAAAACGTAGAAAAATCAGTCTGGTCAGAAAAGCGAAGTGCAGCTGGAGCCCCAGACGCAAACTCAAGCTTAATGACATCAAGCGCAACCTGTGGCGCAGAAATCGATCCTATACCCTGCTTATTGCAGAGCACACAGCATAAACCCGGCATTCGCCGGGTTTTTTTATCTTCTTTCTCACCTGAATACTGTCTTACACCAGCGCCGCCTTGAACTGTACCGACCGCTTGGAGATCAGCGAGTTGCAGTGGTTGCAGAAGTAATCCACCGCGCCGCACGCCTTGAGACGCTCCAGCTCCTGCTGGCAGGTGGGGCAGATGGCAGTAACCCGAACAGGGGCCTGGCACTGGCCACAGGTTTGCTCCTTGCTGCAGGTATCCAGTTCAGCCTGGCATGACGGGCAAAGCAGGGCTTCCATAATCAACTCCTCAAAAAGTGGATCTGCCATGGTCTTGTTCCATGGCAGATCCCCCTCCCCTTATTCCTCACCTTAACATGGCGAGGATAACAAAGCGGCTGCCGGTGAGGGCAGCCGCAAGGACTTATTTCTTCTTCATTTTCAGCAGGCGTTTGCGCTGACGTTCCTGACTCAGGGTCATGGTGTTCTTCTTCCCTTCAAACGGGTTGACCGACTCCTGGAACTCGACCCGGATCGGCGAGCCCATGATCTTGAGGGACTTGCGGAAATAGTTGATCAGATACCGCTTGTAGGAGTCCGGCAAGTCGTTCAGCTGGTTGCCGTGGATCACGATGCGCGGCGGGTTGTAGCCACCGGCGTGAGCATATTTGAGCTTGACGCGGCGACCGTTGACCATCGGCGGCTGGTGATCTTCCTGCGCCATCTGCATGATGCGGGTCAGCATGGCCGTGCTGGTACGACGGGTGGCGGACTGGTAAGCCTCCTGAATGGATTCAAACAGGTGGCCGACGCCGCTACCGTGCAGGGCGGAGATGAAGTGGACGCGAGCGAAGTCGATGAAGCCCAAGCGACGATCCAGCTCGTTCTTCACATCCTCTTTCACCTTCTGATCCAGACCATCCCACTTGTTCACCACCAGCACCACGGAGCGACCGGCGTGGAGCACATAGCCAAGGATGCTCAAGTCCTGATCGGTGATGGTCTCCTGGGCGTCGATCACCAGCAGGCAGACGTTGGCATCTTCGATAGCTTTCAGGGTCTTGATAACGGAGAACTTCTCAACCGTCTCGTGCACCTTGCCACGACGACGCACACCGGCGGTGTCGATAACCACATACTTCTGCTCGTCACGCTCCATCGGAATGTAAACGGAGTCACGGGTGGTGCCGGGCATGTCATAGACGATGACCCGATCTTCACCCAGCATGCGGTTGGTCAGGGTCGATTTACCGACGTTGGGACGACCAACGATGGCGAACTTGATGGGCAGGTCGGCGAACGGGGTCTCCTTGGTGTCCTCTTTGGTATCGAGTTCACCGGCAGCCACCATACGCAGCAGGGCTTCTTCGTCGAAGTCCTCCTCTTCCTCATCCTGCGCATCTTCATCGGTAGCGGAGTCGACCAGGGTCTCCAGATGGGGAGCCAGGGCCAGTTCCAGCAGGCTCAGCACGCCACGACCGTGGGCGGCAGCGATCTGGTAGACCTCGCCCAGCGCCAGACCGTAGAACTCGGAGACCGCGGAATCACCGTCGATACCGTCGGTCTTGTTGGCCACCAGAAATACCTTCTTGTGGGCCTTGCGCAAGTGCTCGGCGATGGCTTGATCCGCCGCGGTCAGACCGGCACGGGCATCCACCATGAACAGCACGACGTCCGCTTCTTCGATGGCCAGCAGGGATTGCTCGGCCATCTTCAGCTCGATCCCCTCTTCGGTGCCATCGATACCGCCGGTATCGACCACGATAAATTCCAGCTCGCCCAACTTCGCCTGACCGTATTTACGGTCCCGGGTCAGACCGGGAAAATCGGCAACCAGGGCATCCCGAGTACGGGTCAAGCGGTTAAACAGGGTGGATTTCCCCACGTTGGGGCGGCCCACCAGGGCTACTACAGGAGTCATAAAAGCCTCATTCTCAAGACGACAAAGGCTCCGGGTCCGAAGACCAGGAGCCGGATATTCACATTATCGGACGATCAAGGACGCTTGAGGGCGTACAACTTGCCGTCACGGCTCTGCACATACAGGGTCTCGCCATCCACCAGCGGGGCGGCGTAGAGACCACTGCTATCGAGCTGCTGCATCGCCTTGATGGTACCGTCGGTACGATCAAGCCAATACAGGTATCCTTCCACATCACCCACCACCACATAGTCACCGAAGATGACAGGTGCAGTGACGGTACGATTTTCCAGCTGGGTGTTGGACCACAGCTCCAGACCGTTGCGACGGTCGATGGCAAACAGATGGCTGCGACTGTCGGTCAGCACGATGGCATTGCCGGTCATCGCCAGATCGCGATAGCCGGAATACTTGCGCTTCCACACTTCATCGCCGGTCATCAGTTTGCGCGCCATCAGCTGACCGTTGTAGGCGATGGCGTAGAGCTCATCACCGGCAATCAGCGGGCTGGCATCGACGTCAACCATGCGGTCCAGCTCGGTGGCACCGCGCGGATCAGCCACCTTGGACTGGCGCACAGGCTGGCCGTTGCTCAGCAGGGCGATGCCCACCTTGCCATCGGCACGACCGTAAATCACGGCGCCGTTGGTGATCACCGGTGCACCGGCACTGCGCAGGGTCAGCGGCGGCTGCTCTTCGGAGAGCGACCACTGCATCTTGCCTTCATCAGTGTCGAGGGCGATCAGGCGACCGGAGGTGGTCAACACCACCACGCGGCCATCTTCCACCGCGGGGCTTGCCACCACTTCGCCGGGCACATTGGTCTGCCACAGCACTTCGCCATTCTCTTCGTTCAGGGCGTAAACCACCCCGTTCTCGGAGCCGAGGAACAGCTTTCCGTAACGGGAGACCAGGCCGCCGGAAAGGCGGGCGCTGCGCTTGTCGGCGTTGACCGGCAGGTCGGCCAGATCGACAGTCCAGAGGCGATCGCCACTGGCACGGTCAAAGGCGCTGACATCGCCGTCACGGGCCGCCGCATAGATACGATCCTCTTCCACCACCGGCTTGAGCTGGGAGTAGAAGTCACCGATACCATCACCCACAGTAGATGACCATGCGGTGTCGGCAGTGAAGGCAGATTCAACCTTGGGCAGCGGCGCCATCGGGTTGAGATCCTCTTCGGAACTGAACAGGGAGCAACCCTGCAGAGCGAAGGAGACCGCAGCCCCCAGCGCCACCATCTTGAATAAATTACGCATCCGGTGCCTCACCAGTCGCTACGGCCGGCAGGGCCAGATCGTCCATTTTCAGCTTGAGCTCGGCGCTACCCTGCAGGCCGCCGGCATCCGCCGCCGCCTGATAGGCATCACGAGCCTCTTCGGTCTTGCCCTGCTTTTGCAGCACATCACCACGGGCTTCGGCTACCTGCGCCTTGAAGGCCTCATTCTGGATGGTTGCCAGCTTGGCCAGCGCTTCATCTGCCTTGCCCTGATCATTCAGCACACGGGCCAGACGCAGCGCCGCGATGGGACGAATGCTCTCGTCACCCGTGGTCGCCACCAGCTCCAGCTGCTCGGCAGCCAGATCCAGCTTGCCCGCCTTGACGGCAGCGGCAGCCAGTTGCAACGCGGCCAGTTCACCGTAGGAGTCACCCTTGTTGGCGGTAACAAACTGCTGTGCCTGCTCGAAACCGGCGGCATCGCCCTTGGCCAGCTGCTCAATCACCTGGTTGTAAGAGTGGGAGGAGGCCTCCATGGTCTCTTGCTGGTGCTGGTTGTAATAGCGCCAGCCGAACAGACCGACCAGACCGATCACGGTCCCGGCAATCACCGAGGTTCCGTTCTCTTTCCACCACTCCTTGATAACCTCAACCTGTTGTTCTTCGGTGGTATAGACTTCCACAGCTTACTCTCCTTTGGCTGCCAGCAGGGCAATGGCGGCGTCAACCTTGACGGTCTGTTGCTCGGCCTGACCACGCAGATATTTGATAGTGATCTCCCCGTTTTGCACCTCGGTCTCACCAAGGATCAGGGCGATTGCCGCGCCGCTCTTGTCGGCACGTTTGAGTTGTTTCTTGAAGTTGCCACCACCGCAGTGGCTCATCAGGCGCAGATCCGGCAGGGCATCGCGCAGACGCTCGGCCAGCTGGAAGCCAGCCTGTTCGGTCCCCTCGCCCACCATCGCCAGATAGACATCCACCGCCGGGCGGATATCGGCGTTGAGCTCGAGAGTTTCCAGCATCAGCACCAGACGCTCCATGCCCATGGCAAAGCCCACGGCCGGGGTCGGTTGACCGCCCAGCTGCTCTACCAGACCATCGTAGCGGCCACCGGCACAGACGGTGCCCTGGGCACCCAGACTGCTGGTGACCCACTCGAACACGGTCAGGTTGTAGTAGTCAAGACCACGTACCAGACGCTCGTTCACTTCGTATTTGATACCGGCAGACTCGAGCAGGCGCTTGAGCCCCTCGAAGTGGGCCAGGCTCTCTTCGCCCAGATGGTCGAACAGACGCGGGGCACCCGCCAAAATGGCCTGCACCTTTTCATCCTTGGAGTCGAGCACCCGCAGCGGGTTGCTGTACATGCGGCGCTGGCTCTCTTCGTCCAGCTGCTCCTTGTACTGCTCCAGATAGGCCACCAGCGCATCGCGGTAAGCGGCACGCTCGGCGCTCTGACCCAGGGTGTTGAGCTGCAGGGTGACATGCTCGCTAATGCCAAACAGACGCCAAAGACGGTGGGTCAGCATGATCAGCTCGGCGTCGATGTCCGGCCCGTTGATGCCAAACAGCTCGACACCGAACTGGTGGAACTGGCGATAACGGCCCTTCTGGGGACGCTCGTGACGGAACATGGGGCCCATGTACCACATCCGGCGTTCCTGGTTGTAGAGCAGACCGTGTTCGATACCGGCACGGACGCAACTGGCGGTCCCTTCCGGACGCAGGCTCAGGCTGTCGCCGTTGCGGTCTTCAAAGGTGTACATCTCTTTTTCGACCACGTCGGTCACTTCACCGATGGCGCGCTTGAACAGATGAGTCTGCTCGACAATCGGCATGCGCACTTCGCTGTAGCCATAGCTGGCAACGACCTGGCGCAGGATCTGTTCAACCTTCTGCCATACCGGGCTCTGCTCCGGCAGGCAATCATTCATACCGCGAATAGCTTGGATCTGTTTTGCCACGTTGATACTCGAGAAAAAGAGGTAAAATTTGGCCGCATTATAGGGATTTTCCCCCCCAAGGTAAAATCAGGGAATCCGGATGCGGGATTTAAAATCAGTCACCTGGAAAAAGGGCCACCCAATGTGGCCCTGTTTCGCTCACTCCTTGTCCATCGGGATCCGGTTGGCGGGATCCAGCATGGCGGCGCGGGCGCGAATGCGGCGCTCCAGAGTTGGAATGAGATCCTTGTTGTCGAGCCGATCGACCCGCTGGCCCCCTTCATAGAAGGCACTCTTGTTGGCGGCACCCGCCAGACCAAGGTCGGAGACCAGCGCTTCGCCCGGCCCATTCACCACACAGCCGATGATGGAAACATCCATCGGGGTGATGATGTCTTCGAGCCGCTCTTCCAGCGCGTTGACAGTGGCGATCACATCGAACTCCTGCCGTGAGCAGGATGGGCAAGCGATAAAGTTGATGCCACGGGAGCGAATACGGAGGGATTTGAGGATATCGAAACCTACCTTTACCTCCTCCACCGGATCCGCCGCCAGCGAGATACGCAGGGTATCGCCGATGCCGTCGGTAAGCAGCATACCCAGACCGATGGCAGACTTCACCGCGCCGGCACGGAAACCGCCCGCTTCGGTGATGCCAAGGTGCAGCGGCTGCTCGATCTGCTTGGCCAGCAGGCGATAGGCACCGACCGCCAGGAACACATCGGAGGCCTTGACGCTCACCTTGAAGTCCTGGAAATCGAGACGATCGAGATAGTCCACGTGACGCATGGCGGACTCCACCAGCGCCTCTGGGGTCGGCTCGCCGTACTTCTCCTGGATATCTTTCTCCAGCGACCCGCCATTGACCCCGATACGGATCGGGATATTGAGGTCGCGTGCACAATCGACCACCGAGCGCACCCGCTGCTCGTTGCCGATGTTGCCCGGGTTGATACGCAGGCAATCGGCACCGTACTCGGCCACTTTCAGGGCGATGCGATAGTCGAAGTGGATATCGGCAACGATGGGGATGCGGGTTTGCTGTTTGATGAGCCGGAAGGCTTCCGCCGCTTCCATGGTGGGCACGGAGACACGGACGATATCGGCACCGACTCGCTCGATCCGCTGGATCTGCTCGATGGTGGCGGCGACATCTGTGGTCTTGGTATTGGTCATGGTCTGCACGGTAATGGGGGCATCGCCCCCAACCGGTACATTACCAACCATGATCTGTCTGGATTTACGACGAATGATGGGTGATTCGTGAGAAGACATGGGAAACAGATTACTCCTGCGGCAGTGAGAAGCGGGCTGTACGACCGTTGTTGTAACGGCTCATATCAAACGACTGACCCTTGTAGTCAAGCTTGACGGCCATGGGCGCGCCAATGATGAACTTCAGGGGCTCGGCGCCTTCCAGCACCAGCTCGTCGTTGGCCTTCTTCAGACCACTGAACAGGGTCTTGCCGTTGGCATCCTTCACATCCAGCCAGCAATCGGCGGTGAAGCTCATCTTCAGTTGCGGCGCAGTCGCCGGATCAACGACAGCCTCTTCAGATTCAGTGCCATTGGCACCGGATACAGCAGCATCGGTCGCAGTGCCGACAGCCGCACTGACATCGGTCGGGGCAACAGCCGCAGAAGCAGGCGCCAGGGTAGCCGTCGCATCGGAGACCACTGCTGGGGCAGCCACGTCCGTGGCGGCCGGTGCGATGGTAGCGCCTTCCACCGGAGCGGTGTTGATCGCATCGGGCGGCGTGATGGCAGGTTCAGCCGGAGTCGAACCGGTTGCACTCATCTCGGTGGCTGCCAGCGCTTCATCACCGGCGGAGCGGCGTGAAGTACTCTGCCACCACCAGGCGACCGAGAGCGCAATCAACACCAGGATCACCAGCCAGGTCACCACCTTGAGCCGACTGTCGTTGGCTTGCTGGCGGGAGCGACGGGAGAAGCTCTGCATGTCGATATTGTCGGGAGGAGTCAGACCCAGCTTGTCGTAAGCGGCCAGAATGGTCTCGTCGGGGATCCCGACCAGCTTGGCATAGGTACGCAAATAACCCCGAATAAAGGTATGGGAGGTGTGCTTGTCGTAGGTATCCGATTCGATAGCGGCGATCAGGGTCAGACGAAGGTGAATGCGGGACGCAACCTGTTCTCGTGTCCAGCCAAGCTGTTCACGGGCATTGCGCAGCAATTGGCCTGGGCCTACTGCCTGGGAGTCGTCTTGGAAATCGTGTTGCTGTTCAATAGTCATTGGCTAAATAACGCTTGGCTTGTTGCGAAGTGGGATATTGCCTTACCAGCTCAGTCCCGAATTGGTGAAGTAATGCCGGCTTGTCCATCGCCTGTGCCAGCCGAAGTCTCAACCAGAGACTCTCCTCGTTCTCGTCTGACACATCGGCAAAACGGGCGAGGTAGGACTGCACATCAGGCAGCTTGCCATCTTTCATGGAAAGCTCGGCCAAGTCCAGCAATAACCCTGGATTGCGGGGATTATACCCCAAGGCCAGGCGATAGTACTCGCCTGCTTTATCATTTCTGCGATTTTGCAGCGCACAAAGTGCCGCATTTTCATAGGTATCGGCAATTTTTACATAGCCTGGCTGAATAACAGCCTGGTTGAACGCCTGATCTGCCTCGGCATACCTGCCGCGATCACAGAGGAAGGCACCATAGTTGTTCATTGCGTCAGCATTGGACGGATCCATGGCAAGGGCGTTCTTGTAATGGGTCTCGGCTGCCTTGAAATCTCCTACCTTCTGGTAAAAGTAGGCAAAACCGATTTGGGTCTGGGGGTTGGAGGGGTCATACTGGAGGGCGCGGTCAAGATTGAACTTGGCCTGCTCGGCATTGCCCTGACGCAGGTACTGGATACCCAGGTCGAGGCGGGTTTGGGCAGCCGCCTTGAGGTCAGGACCCACTTCACGCTGGGTCGAGTTCTGGCCAGCGTAAGTGGTCTCGGTCACACAGCCTGGCAGCGCGCAGAGCGCTGCCACTACGATCAATGTACGTGTATCCATTCCCTGTCTATACAATGGCTTAGCATTTAAACCATTTTGACGGAAATCCCATCCTGTTGCATCCGATTTTTGATAGTTCGCTTGGTACGGTCAATCACGTCACCCACCAGCTGACCACAGGCGGCATCGATGTCATCACCACGGGTCTTGCGGACAATCACGGTGAAACCGTACTCCATCAGCACCTTGGAAAAGCGATCGATACGGCTGTTGCTCGGCTTGCCGTAAGGGTTGCCCGGGAAGGGGTTGAACGGGATCAGGTTGATCTTGCTCGGAGTGTCCTTGAGCACCTTGGCCAGCTCGTGAGCATGCTGCATATCGTCATTGATATGATCGAGCAGCACATACTCGACGGTCACCCGACCACCGTTGGCATTGGATTTGGCCAGGTAACGACGGACACCGGCGAGGAACTCCTCGATGTTGTACTTGTCGTTGATCGGCATGATCTCGGAGCGCAGCTTGTCGTTCGGGGCGTGCAGGGAGATAGCCAGCGCCACGTCGATCTGGTCACCCAGCTTGTCCAGCGCCGGTACCACGCCAGAGGTAGAGATGGTCACCCGGCGCTTGGAGATGCCAAAGCCGTAGTCATCCATCATCAGACGCATGGCGGGCACCACGTTGGCGAGGTTGAGCAGCGGCTCGCCCATCCCCATCATCACCACGTTGGTGATGGGACGCTTGCCACCGACCACACGGGCAGCACGCCACACCTGACCGATGATCTCGGAGACTTTCAGATTGCGGTTGAAGCCTTGTTGAGCCGTGGAGCAGAACTTGCACTCCAGCGCACAGCCAACTTGAGAGGAGACGCAGAGGGTCGCGCGGTCATCTTCCGGGATGTAGACGGTCTCTACCTCCTGATCGCCCACCTGCAGAGCCCACTTGATGGTGCCATCGGCAGAGCGCTGCTCGCGGCTGATCTCGGGAGCCTTGATCTCGGCGATCGCCTTGAGGCGCTCTTTAAGCACCTTGTTGACGTTGGTCATCTGATCGAAATCATCACACCCAAAGTGATAGATCCACTTCATGACCTGATCTGCCCGGAATGGCTTCTCGCCCAGTTCGACGAAAAAGGCACGCATGGCATCCCGATCAAGATCCAGCAGGTTGATTTTTGTTTCGCTCATCAATGGCCTCAGTTCAAACACTTCATCAATTATTGGCTGACGACGTCAGGGGGCGGCATTGTACAAATAATGGGTCTGGCTTTCCACCTGGAGAATAGAGGGATATTGCGTAAACGGCGAAAACAACAAAGGGAGCCGAGGCTCCCTTGGGTCATCATCCACAAAAATCAGCCGCGCGGGCAGATCTCGTTGTCAGAGAAGAAGTAGGCAATTTCGCGGGCAGCGGATGCAGGTGCATCGGAGCCATGCACTGCGTTGCGATCGATGCTCTCGGCATAACAGGCACGCAAGGTACCAGCCAGCGCCTCTTTCGGGTTGGTAGCACCCATGATCTCGCGATTGCGACGGATGGCGTCTTCCCCTTCCAGCACCTGCACCATGACAGGGCCAGAGGTCATGAAGCTGACCAGATTGTCATAAAAAGGCTTGCCCTGATGCTCGGCATAGAAACCGGCAGCCTGTTCACTGCTCATGTGCAGCATTTTGGATGCCACCACTTTCAAGCCTGCGCTTTCGAAACGGCTATAGATGGCACCGATCAGGTTCTTGCTGACAGCATCCGGTTTGACGATAGAGAAGGTACGTTCGATGGCCATTGATATCTTTCCTTAACTACAGAGTTTTATTGTTAGAATCCATGTTCGCTGGCGATTATACGTAAACAAAAACCGGAAAAACACACAAACAAGCAACTTTTTATTAAACATCACTCCCTTGCAATCAACATCCACACTCATCTTGACCGAGCAGAGCAGGAAAATATGTGCGCTTGCGCACGATAGTTACCTTAAGCCGCCAAAATCCCATCTTTTGTTCACAATTCGAACAGCATAAAAAAGGCACCCGAAGGTGCCTTGTCTCGCCTATTTGGCTTCAGCCAGCAGGGCCCGCGCTATGGTGCGCATCCCCAGGGTATTGGCCCCCGGCGCCCAGAGAGCATCGCCGTTGTCACTGAAGCAGGCGGCCAGATCGATATGCAACCAGCCCATCCCTTCGTTGGCAACGAAACGGGAGAGGAAACCCGCCGCGTTGGAGGCGCCACCCGGCCCGCCCCCCTTCACCGGACGGCTGTTGGCCGTGTCGGCGTAATGGGAGGGGCACTGCTGGCGGTGCCAGGGCTCCAGCGGCAGCGGCCAGGCAGGCTCATGCTCGGCATCGGCATAGGTCATGGCCCGGCTTACCAGCCCTTTATCGAGGCCGAACAGAGCATTGTAGCGCCCACCCAGCGCCATCACAGCAGCACCGGTCAGGGTCGCGGCATCGATGATCAGCGGTGCGCCGGACTCGCTCGCCAGTTGCAGGCCGTCGGCCAGCACCAGCCGCCCCTCGGCATCGGTATTCACAATCTCGACCGTGGTGCCGTTCTTGTAGGTGAGGATGTCGCCCAGCTTGTAGGCGTGGCCGGAGACCAGGTTCTCGGCGCAGCAGAGGATCAGCTTCACCCGCTTGTCGAGCCCGCGCAGCATGGCCAGCGCCAGCGCACCGGTGACAATCGCCGCGCCCCCCATGTCGCACTTCATGGTGAGCATCCCCTCGGAGCTCTTCATGGAGTAGCCGCCGGAGTCAAAGGTGATCCCCTTGCCCACCAGCGCTGCCGCCACCGGCGCCTTGGGGTCACGCCCCGGGTTGAAGTCGAGCTCCAGCAATACCGGTTCGCGCGCACTGCCGCGGCCCACCTGATAGAGGCCGACCCAGCCCGCCTGTTGCAGCGCTTCGCCTTTCAAAATGCGATGACTCACCTTGTCCGGCGCCAGCTCGGTAATAAAGGAGGCCGCTTCCACCGCCAGCTCCAGCGGGCCCAACTGCTCCGGGGTGGCATTGGTCATCTCGCGCACCCAGCGGCCGCAGAGCCAACGCGCTTCCAGCTCCTCTCTGTCCTCTTCCGAGGACATGGCCCACTGCAGTTGCACCTCCGCCTTGGGGGTTTGCAGCCCTTGGGCAAAGGCCCACTGCTGTTCACGCTCCCAATGACCAGCCAGGGTCACTTTCTGGATCCCCTGCTGGCAGAGGCGACGGGCCGCTTGCTGGATATCGAGCAGCGGATTGGCCGTTACCAGATGGATCACCATGCCGTCGGCGCGGTGAGAGAGCAGCGCCCCCTCCCCCCACTCGGCCGGTGCAAATTCACGACTTAACCAGACATTCATGCGGTCACCTCCTGCAGCCAGCGGGCGATGGTGCGCAGACCGTGCCCCTTGGCGCCGGTCGCCCAGAGATCGTTGCCCGATTTCTGATAAGAGGCCGCCAGATCCAGGTGCACCCAACCCTTACCCTCATCACGCACGAAGCGGGAAAGGAACGCAGCAGCCGTGGTGGCACCGGCCGTGCCTTCTGCCGAGGCGACGTTGCCCAGATCGGCAAAGGCCGAGGTGAGCTGGCTGGCATGCCAGGGTTCCAGCGGCAGCGCCCACGCCTGCTCGTTTTCCACCTTGGCGGCGGCCAGCGCACGCAGCTGTTCGGTCTCATCGAGGGCAAACACCGCATTGTAGTCGCGCCCCAGCGCCATCTTGGCGGCGCCGGTCAGGGTGGCTGCGTCAAGGATATAAGCCGCACCGCTGTCGGAGGCCGCCATCAGGCCATCGGCCAGCACCAGACGACCTTCCGCATCGGTGTTCTGGATCTCGACCGAAACCCCATTCTTGTAAGTGAGGATGTCGCCCAGCTTGAAGGCGTGGCCGGAGACCAGGTTCTCGGCGCAGCAGAGAATGAGCTTCACCCGCTGGTTCAGACCGCGGCTGATAGCCAGCGCCAGCGCACCGGTCACCATGGCCGCGCCGCCCATGTCGGACTTCATCGGCAGCATGTTGTCAGAGGACTTCATGGAGTAGCCACCGGAATCAAAAGTGATCCCCTTGCCCACCAGCGCCGCCACCACGGGCGCATTGCGATCACCGGTCGGGTTGTAGTCGAGCTCCAGCAGCACAGGCTCGCGCTCGCTGCCACGGCCAACCGACCAGATCCCGATATGGCCGGACTCGCGCAGCGCTTCACCGGCGGTGATGCGGGCAGTAACCTGATCCCCGGCCAGACCACGAATGAGCAACAGGGCCGATTCCGCCAGACTCATGGGGTAGATCTCTTCCGGACAACCATTGGTGATGTCACGTACCCAGCGAGCCGCCTTGATCAGCGCATCCAGTTCACGGGCTTCCGCGTCGCTCTGCTGGCCGAAATCCAGTTCACGCGCACCCTTGGCGGCGTAGAACCCCTGGGCGAACGCGTAGCGACGCTCCAGATCCCAGCCTTCACCGACCAGCGTCACCCGCTTGATCCCGCTCGATTCGAGGCGACGGGCGGCGCGCTGAACGGTGCGCAGAACATCCTTCTGCTGACCGGCGGCACCAAGATGGATCAGTGCCTCGTCGCCATTGAAACTGAGCTGGGCGCCCTCGCCCCAATAGGCGGCCGCAGCCTGGGTGGATAACGCTACCTTCATCATGTCAGCCATCGTGTTTGCTTCCTTTTTACTGGCACTATGTATAAGCACTCTTTATGGGAAAGAGCTTATTGGCAAAGAGAGAATAACGAATACAAAAAAGGCCGTGTCCCCGAGGGTCACGGCCTTCCACCATATCACCGAAGCACCACAGGATGCTGCACGTGCAATTCACTCATGTGTAATTAATGGCGTTCAGAGGCAAGGTTCAGGGTGTACTTGGGCAGTTCCACCACCAGATCCTCGTCCGCCAGTTTTGCCTGGCAGCTGAGGCGCGATTCCGGCTCCAACCCCCATGCCTTGTCCAGCATGTCGTCTTCCAGCTCGTCACTTGGCTCGAGCGAGTCAAAGCCCTCGCGCACCACGCAGTGGCAGGTAGTGCAGGCACAGGATTTCTCGCAGGCATGCTCGATTTCGATACCGTTGCGCAGCGCCACATCCAGAATGGTCTCGCCGCTTTGCCCCTCGAGGGCGGCGCCATCCGGACAGAGTACGGGATGAGGAAGAATGATCAGTTTTGGCATATTACACCTTGTTGACGTTTTGTCCGGTCAGCACCTTGCGGATGGAGGCGTCCATCCGGCGGGCTGCAAACTCGCCACTGACAGCATCGGCTGCCTCAATGGCTTCTTTGATTTGATGGGTTGCGCCGCTGTTGCGCATGGTCAGCAGATGGGCGATGGCGGCATCAATCTCGGCACGCTCGGCAGTATTGAGCAGGGCATCGCCATCGGCGGCCAGCGCCGCATTGAGACTCTCGACCACCCGGTCGGCTTCAACCTGCTGCTCGGCCAGCATACGGGCATCCATATCCTGCTGGGCATTCTCGATGGAGGCACTCAGCATGTTGAGGATATCCTGCTCCGCCAGCCCGTAAGAGGGCTTGACCTGGATCTCGGCCTGCACGCCGGAGGATTTCTCCATGGCGCTGACCGAGAGCAGCCCATCCGCATCCACCTGGAAGGTGACGCGAATATGGGCGGCGCCGGCTGCCATTGGCGGAATACCGGTCAGGGTAAAGCGGGCCAGGGAGCGGCAATCGGCCACCAACTCGCGCTCACCCTGTACCACGTGAATGGCCATGGCGGTCTGACCATCCTTGAAGGTGGTGAACTCCTGGGCGCGGGCAACCGGAATGGTAGTGTTGCGCGGGATCACCTTCTCAGCGAGGCCACCCATGGTCTCCAGACCCAGCGACAAGGGGATAACGTCCAGCAGCAGCATCTCGGCATCGGGCTTGTTGCCCACCAGAATATCGGCCTGGATGGCGGCGCCAATGGCGACCACCTTGTCCGGATCGATGCTGGTCAGCGGCGTACGCTGGAAGAACTCGCCCACCAGTTCACGCACCAGCGGTACGCGGGTGGAGCCACCGACCATCACCACTTCCAGCACTTCCACCTGCTCAAGGCCCGCATCGCGCAGGGCCCGGCGACAGGCCAGCAAGGTCCGTTTCACCAGCGGGGCGATGAGTTCATCAAACTGGCTACGGCTCACTGAACCCTGCCAGCCAGCAAAGGTGCTCGCCACCTGCTCGGCATCGGTCAGGCCGTGTTTGACGGCAGCGGCCACATCCAGCAGCTCGCGCTGCAGATGGGCATCCAGCTCGCCGGAGAGGCCCGCTTGCTCCTTGATCCAGTCCGCCAGCAGGTGATCAAAATCATCACCGCCGAGGGCGGAATCGCCGCCGGTCGCCATCACTTCAAACACACCGCGGTGCAGACGCAGGATGGAGATATCGAAGGTGCCGCCCCCCAGATCGTATACCGCGATCACCCCTTCCTGACCGGAGTCAAGGCCATAGGCAATCGCGGCCGCGGTCGGCTCGTTGAGCAGTCGCAGCACGTGCAGACCGGCCAGACGGGCCGCATCCTTGGTGCCCTGACGCTGGGCATCATCGAAATAGGCGGGCACGGTAATGACCACGCCGTCGAGATCGCCACCCAGGGTCTGGGCACCACGCTCGGCCAGCTTTTTGAGAATTTCGGCCGAAACCTGCACCGGATTGACCAGCCCCTGACGGGTTTGCAGTTGCGGCATGCCATTGTCGGCGGCAACAAACTGGTAAGGCTGCTGGCGGGTATCGATATCGGCCAGCGCCTTGCCCATCATCCGTTTGACCGAGACGATGGTGTTGTGAGGATCGAGCGCCGCTTCGCGCTTGGCATCAATCCCGACTCGAATGGCCTCGCTTTGATAGTGCACCACTGACGGGAGCAGGTCGCGCCCTTGCTCATCGCAAAGGGTATCGGCGTGACCGCTGCGAACCGCAGCGACGAGAGAGTTGGTGGTGCCGAGATCGATGCCGACGGCACGTTTGTGCTGATGAGGAACAGCGCTCTGGCCGGGTTCGGCGATTTGCAGTAATGCCATGGGTAATGAAACTTCCAGCGTTAAAGGATCAAGACTCGAGAAGCGAGTCTTCGAATCGTTCCAGCTCTTCGAGGAGCTTGTCGACAAACTTGAGTTTGCGAACGCAATCAGCGGCAACGAGATCTCTGCCGGCGGCAAGAGACTCGGTCAGCTGCTGCATCAACATCTGGTGATCATGCCTGATCTCACTGCGAAAATCCTTGATGGCGCGCTCAGGGTCGGCGTCATCTTTCAGATCGGCCAGACGCTCGCGCCACTCCAGCTGCTGCATCAGAAATGCGGTATCTTGCAGGGTCTGCTGTTCACCACGGATATCAGTGCCACGCAGGGAGAGCAGATATTCTGCACGGCGTAGCGGCGCCTTGAGGGTGGTGAATGCTTCGTTGATCTGGGCGGCACGTTGCACAGCAGCCAGCTGCTCCCGTTCGGGGGCGGTGGCAAAACGATCAGGATGGAATTGGGTTTGCAGCTGGCGGTAGGTATCAGCCAACTGACGGGTATCGAGCTCGAAGCCTTCAACCAGCCCAAACAGCTCGAAATGATTCATGCAAACCTCTTGGGAACATTCGCCACAACCTCACTCGCCCCTGGCAAATGAGATGTGGTTGAACGGGTCATGGGCAACCCGCTCAACCACAGACGAAGGATCATTGACGTCAAACAACTCAGACACTGAAGCTTTCGCCGCAACCACACTCGCCTTTGGCGTTGGGATTGTTGAACTGGAAGCCCTCGTTGAGGCCCTCCTTGACGAAATCCAGCTCGGTGCCATCCAGATGGATCAGGCTCTTGGCATCGACAATAATCTTGACGCCCTGCTGCTCGAACACCTGATCCTCATCGGTCAGTTCATCAACGAACTCAAGCACGTAGGCCAGACCGGAGCAGCCGGTGGTTTTGACGCCGAGGCGCAGGCCAATGCCCTTGCCCCGGTTAGCCAGAAAAGAGGAAACCCGTGCCGCGGCGGCATCTGTCATGGTAATAGCCATACTGCTCTCCGGCGCTTAGAGACCTTTCTTCTGCTTGTAATCGGCGATGGCGGCCTTGATGGCGTCCTCAGCCAGAATGGAGCAGTGGATCTTCACCGGTGGCAGGGCCAGCTCTTCAGCGATATCGGTGTTCTTGATGCCAGCCGCTTCGTCCAGGGTCTTGCCCTTGACCCATTCGGTCACCAGGGAGCTGGAGGCGATGGCGGAACCGCAGCCGTAGGTCTTGAACTTGGCATCTTCGATGATGCCTTCGTCGCTGATCTTCAATTGCAGCTTCATCACGTCGCCACAAGCGGGCGCACCGACCATGCCGGTTGCAACGCTGGGATCATTCTTGTCGAAACCACCGACGTTGCGAGGATTCTCGTAGTGGTCGATTACTTTTTCACTGTAAGCCATATATCACTCCTGCTAATTCTGTTGCCCACTGACCAGATAGATCAGTGATGAGCCCATTCGACCGTGTTCAGATCGACGCCGTCTTTGTACATCTCCCACAGAGGGGACATCTCGCGCAGACGACCGATGGAGTCACGAATAAGCTTGACCGCGTAGTCAATCTCTTCCTCGGTGGTGAAGCGACCCATGCTGAAACGGATGGAGCTGTGTGCCAGCTCGTCGTTCAGACCCAGTGCGCGCAGCACATAGGAAGGTTCCAGGCTGGCGGAGGTACAGGCCGAACCGGAAGAGACCGCCAAATCTTTCAGCGCCATGATGAGGGATTCCCCTTCCACATAGGCAAAGCTGACGTTGAGGTTGCCCGGAACACGCTGATCCAGATCGCCATTGATGTAGACGGCTTCAATATCCTTGATGCCATTCCACAGACGCTGGCGCAGAGCCAAGATACGCTCGCCTTCACTCACCATCTCTTCTTTGGCGATGCGGAAAGCTTCGCCCATCCCGACGATCTGGTGGGTCGGCAGAGTACCGGAACGCATGCCGCGCTCGTGGCCGCCACCGTGCATCTGGGCTTCCAGACGAACGCGGGGTTTGCGGCGAACAAACAGTGCACCGATCCCTTTCGGACCATACACCTTGTGCGCTGAGACGGAGAGCAGGTCCACTTTCAGTGCTTCCACATCTACCGGGATCTTGCCCACACTCTGAACGGCATCCACGTGCAGCAGGATCTTGCGGGAACGGCACAACTCGCCGATGGCGGCAATGTTCTGAACCACGCCGATTTCGTTGTTCACATGCATGATGCTGACCAGGATGGTGTCATCACGCATGGCATTCTCGATCATCTCGATAGTGAACAGGCCGTTTGGCATCGGCTCAAGATAGGTCACCTCGAACCCTTCACGCTCCAGCTGGCGACAGGTATCGAGCACCGCCTTGTGTTCGGTCTTGGAGGTGATGATGTGCTTGCCCTTGCTGGCATAGAAGTGGGCAACACCCTTGATGGCCAGGTTATTGGATTCGGTCGCACCGGAAGTGAAGACGATCTCACGGGGATCGGCACCGATCAGATCTGCCACTTGATTACGGGCCAGATCCACCGCCTCTTCGGCTTGCCAGCCAAAGCGGTGAGAACGGGAAGCCGGATTGCCGAACAGGCCATCCATGGTGAGACACTGCATCATTTTTTCTGCGACACGCGGGTCCACCGGACAGGTTGCCGAATAATCAAGGTAAATAGGCAGTTTCATGTTTTTCTCCGTCACAGTCCGGGTCATACAGAGTCCCGCTGTGGAAAGCACGTTTATAGTTGGACTTTCAAGCTCACATCGCCGTGTTCTGCCCGATCAACCAGGGACAACACGGTCTTCATTTGTTCATCTTGCTTGCCGGCAATGCGGCGCACATCGGCCTGGCGTACCAGCTCAGCCAGGGTGATATCCCCGAGGAAGCTGGAGATCCGCTCACTCAGGTCGCGCCACAGGGAGTGAGTCAGGCACTGGGTACCGCCGTGGCAACCGCCCTTGCCGAGACACTTGGTGGCATCGACCGACTCATCGACCGCGGTGATCACCTGACCAACCGAAATCTCGCCTGGGGCCAAACCGAGGCGATAACCACCACCCGGGCCACGCACGCTGCTCACCAGACCATGTTTGCGCAGGCGGGCAAAGAGCTGCTCGAGATAGGACAACGAGATGCCCTGGCGCTCGGAAATATCTGCAAGGGGGACGGGCCCCTGCTCTGCATGCAGCGCCACGTCGAGCATGGCGGTTACAGCGTAACGTCCTTTTGAAGTCAGTCTCATGTGCCTTACCGTCTTGCGAAGCAATTTAATGGGGCACATGGTCACATACCCGACAAAATCAGTCAAGTATATGGTTGAGTAAATCAGTCGGATTAATCCGGTACGCGCGCTTTCTGCACCGAGGTCAGAATACCGCGCAGAATGTTGAGTTCAGCTGCTTCCGGCCGAGCCCGATTGAACAGGCGACGCAGCTTGCTCATCACATGACCCGGATGGTCATCGGCAATAAAACCGGTCTTCATCAGGGTTTGTTCCAGGTGCTGATAAAACCCTTCCAGCTGGGCGGCACTCGGATAGGTCATCTCGTCTTCAGGCTCGGCGGCCTGCCCCTGCAGCCAGCGCATCCGCACTTCGTAGCAGAGAGTCTGCACCGCCATAGCCAGATTGAGGGAGCTGTAATCGGGATTGGCCGGAATGGCCACGTGGTAGTGGCACTTTTGCAATTCGTCGTTGGTGAGACCGGTGCGTTCACGGCCAAATACCAGCGCGACCGGGTGCTGCATCCCCTCAACCACCGACTTTTCGCCGGCCTCACGGGGATCGAGCATGGGCCAGCTCAGGGTTCGAGAACGAGCGCTGGTGCCAATCACCAGACCACAATCGGCGATCGCGTCGTCCAGTGTCGGGACGATACGGGCATTGGCAAGCACATCGCTGGCACCAGCCGCCAGGGCGAAGGCATTGTCATCCGGCAAGGCTTGCGGATCAACCAATACCAGCTGGGTCAACCCCATGGTCTTCATGGCGCGTGCCGCAGACCCCATGTTGCCGGTATGAGAGGTGTTTACCAAAACGATACGAATCTGATCCAACATGCCCAGTCAATCTTCAGTCAAAAATGGCGCGCAATTGTAACATAAGAGAACACGATGTTGGCACCGTAAAAGCCGAGCCATTTCAGAACAAAACCACCCGTTTGTATAACAAACCAGCATGAGGGAAGTGAGAGGGGGGGACTAAACTTGATGGATATCCGATAAACGGCACAGGAGACACAACGCCATGCTTCCTCCCTTTATCTATGAGAGATTACCCAGCCTCTACCTGCTGGCAGCCATTGCCATTATTACGTTGAGTGAACAGCCCCTGCTCTGGTTTGCAGGCGCCTTGCTGTTTATCGCCGGAGCGGTGACCTGGATGATGCGCTCCAGCTACCGACGTACCGATCTGATTATCTTTCCGAGCAAACGCTGGCTACAGCCGGAGTGGCTGTATGAAGCGCAACCCTTTATCTGGCTGGCTGCGGGGCTGGCCATGTCACAGCTGCCCGCCCCTGCGGCACTCATCGCCTTGGTGCCCTGTCTGTGGGCCTGTCGCTGCCTCTGGGCACGGCACCATTATCGTCGCCATGCCCATGGGGTGATTGTCCACTTAAGACGGGATCCCGCCCGGCGCCGTCTGCACCGGAGCCTGCGCTGACTCGGTGCGGGCGCGTTCGATAAACGTCGCCAGATCCATCAGGGGATACTTCACCAGGCTCGGCAAGCCATCGAGATCCAGACTGTCCATCAGGTTTTTCACCTCAAGGCCCAGTTCGGTATCTCCTTCTATCTTCAGCTTGCGCTGGAAAAAGAGCGAATCCGGATCCTCTTTGCGACCGGCAATCAGGATCAGGTCGTTGGCGGTACCGCTGAAGCAGACATCGGCCTTGTCACACTCGCGAGCCACCACCAGCTGGCCATTCTGCTCACTGATAAACCAGCACAGCTCCAGATCAGAGACTTCGACTTTCAGCCACTTGTCTGCCAGAAACTCGAAATCACCATCTTCGATAGCCTCTTTGAAAACCCGGGCCAGCAAACTCTCCATCAGCTGCTTTTGCAGATTGAAGGGAACAAGCTTGAGGGGATGGCGCAAGAAGCGCGGAGCCTGTTCGACCAGGCGGCGTTGCAGTTGTTGAAACACGATAGACTCCCTTTTTTGCGCATTCAAACACAGGGAGAGTGTCAAGATCCTGTTGGAAATCAAACTTGTGCAGGGTTACCTCAAGAAGGGTAAAGCCACACAAAGCTGCCTCAGGTCAAAAAGCGGGAGTGCATGGCTGCATACAATCAGGGCTCGTTTGCCCTTCATATGCACTCTCGGAGCGTACCAATGGAATTACTCTGTCCGGCAGGCAGTTTGCCGGCACTGAAAACCGCCGTGGATAACGGGGCCGATGCCGTTTATATCGGTTTCAAGGATGACACCAATGCCCGCCACTTTGCCGGTCTCAACTTTACCGACAGCAAACTGGAGAAGGCGGTAGATTATGTGCATCAACATGGTCGCAAGCTGCATATTGCCATCAATACCTTTGCCCATCCCGGGGCCGATGCACGATGGAAACAGGCGGTTGATCGCGGGGTGGCCCTCGGCGCCGATGCGTTAATCATCGCCGATCTCGCCGTGCTGGAATATGCCAGCCGCCACTACCCCGAGATGGAACTCCATGTCTCGGTGCAGGCCAGCGCCACCAATGCCGCCGCCATTCGCTTCTATCAGCAGCAATTCAATGTCACACGGGTAGTGCTGCCCCGGGTGCTCTCCATGCATCAGGTCAAGCAACTGGCCCGTGAGACCGATGTTGGCCTCGAGGTATTCGCTTTTGGCAGCCTCTGCATCATGGCCGAGGGGCGCTGCTATCTCTCCTCCTACATGACGGGCGAAAGCCCCAATACCGTGGGCGCCTGCTCCCCCGCCAAGTTCGTCCGCTGGGAAGAGACCCCGAACGGCCTCGAGTCACGGCTCAACGAGGTGCTGATCGACCGCTACGGCCCGGGTGAAAATGCTGGCTACCCGACCCTGTGCAAGGGGCGTTTCGACGTGGATGGCCAGACCTACCACGCGCTGGAAGAGCCCACCAGTCTCAATACCCTGGGTCTCCTGCCCGAGCTGTTCAAGACCGGGATCCAGTCGGTCAAGATTGAAGGGCGCCAGCGCAGCCCCGCTTATGTGGAGCAAGTGACCCGGGTCTGGCGTGCGGCCATCGATGCCTATCAGGCCAATCCCGAGGCCTATCAGGTTAAAGCTGAGTGGGATGCCCAGCTCGCCCGCGTCTCCGAAGGTAGTCAAACTACCCTCGGCGCCTACCATCGTCAGTGGCAATAAGGAGTCCACCCATGCAATTTTCTCTCGGGCCTCTGCTCTTCTACTGGCCCAAAGCCGATACCGAATCCTTTTACCATGCCGCTGCCGACAGTCAGGCCGACATCATCTATCTGGGGGAGACCGTCTGCAGCAAGCGGCGCGAACTCAAAGTCGATGACTGGATTGCGCTGGCCCGTCAGGTGGCTAGCTCCGGCAAACAGGTGGTGCTCTCGACCCTCGCCCTTATCTCCGCCCCTTCCGAGCTCAAGGAGGTGAAGCGGCTGGTCGACAATGGCGACCTGATGGTCGAAGCCAACGATCTCGGTACGGTGCAACTCGCCTGGGAGGCAGGGCTCCCCTTCGTCTGTGGCCCCGCCATCAACGCCTATAACGCCGATGTGCTGCGCATGCTGCTCAAACAGGGGATGAAACGCTGGGTCATGCCGGTGGAGCTCTCCCGTGACTGGCTGATCCAGCTCAATCAGGATCTGGGCTCCCTGCGCGACCAATTTGAGGTGGAGGTGTTTGCCTACGGCCATCTGCCGCTCGCCTACTCGGCGCGCTGCTTCACCGCCCGATCCCTCGACAAGCCCAAAGACAACTGCGAGCTCGCCTGCATCAACTACCCCACCGGACGACTGGCCAACAGCCGCGAGGGGCAGCGGGTGTTCAATCTCAACGGGATCCAGACCCAGTCCGGTTACTGCTACAACCTGGGTAACGAGCTGGCTGGTATGGAAGGTCTGGTAGATGTGGTCAGGCTTTCGCCGCAAGGGATGGAGACGCTGGAGATGCTGGCCTGCTTCAAAGCCAACCGGCAGGGCAATCAGCCCCTCGTTCTGCAGCAGGATCGCGATTGCAACGGCTACTGGCGCCAGATCCCCGGCATGAGCCTGGTGGAGTAAACCCGCCATACGCTGTCTAGTCCTGAAATAGGTTTACACATTTTCAACTAGCATTTCTCTACTCAGAACCCCCTATGTACCGCATCGGGGGTTCTGTATTTCAACGCA